>NZ_BAAJAO010000013.1:0-89493 GCF_057554405.1 Rosettibacter sp. KY25
AGTTTTAAAGGGCGGCGGTTTTTGGTGGATTTAACAAGACCGGAGTTATGTTCCCAAAGTCTGCGATGAAGATTTTCAGTAAAGCCAATGTAACGTTTGAAATCTTTAAGAGATAATAAAACATAGACGTAAAACATAGTAGAGGTAGAAAAAGTTAGAGGCGGCGGTCGGATTCGAACCGACGAATAAGGGTTTTGCAGACCCTCGCCTTAGACCACTTGGCTACACCGCCAAAATTTTGTTATTCATTTTTTCAAAGAGGAACAATTAAATTATCTTTTCAAAGTTGAATGCAGTCTTTAGCTTTTATCCACTTAATAATTAGCTAATATCTTAGAAAAAAGAAATCCCGAATTTATCGGGATTTGTTAGAGCGGGAAACGGGACTCGAACCCGCGACATCAACCTTGGCAAGGTTGCGCTCTACCAACTGAGCTATTCCCGCATTATTCAATTTATCTAAAGAACCATTTTTTTTGGTGCGTAAATATAATATTAAGACTAATTCATAGCAATAATGAATTTATTTTTTCTTTTACACTCTCGGTCCATGAACATATCCTCTGTAAGGTCTTGAATGCTGAACGGTTATAAATGCCCGCTTGTCAATTGACTCAACTATTTTTAAGACTTCCTCAAGATGTTTTCTTTTTATAATTACAATTATAATTGATACTCCTCCAACGCTTCCTTCTCCAGGCAATATTGTAACTCCAAAATTTGACATTCTTAATTTATTTGCAATTTCATCTGTATGATGCATCGATACTATATTTACCTGCGAAAATCCAATAGCTACTTTTTGCTCAAGTGTAATACCAAGTATATTTCCAAATGCAAAACCCAATGCATAACCAATTAAATTGATTGTGTGGTCTAAATGCTGAACTATATAACTCATTGCTGATATCCAAATTAATACTTCAAAAAAACCTACAATTGCAGCGTGATATTTTTTTGCTTGAACAACAAGCATTGTTCTAAATGTACCAAGTGTTACATCGGCGATGCGCATGAACATTATAATCATTGCGCCGAATATACTTTCTAGTGCCATTAAATTATCTCAAAATATTTGTTAATTAAATTTTATTTTAGCATACCAAAATTAAGAATTTATTTTAGAAATGTTTGAAACAGAAAGAAACGAATTAATAAATAACTTGCGAAAAAAAGGAATTACTGATGAACGTGTACTTGAAGCTATGCAGAAAGTAGAACGTCATCGTTTTGTTCCAGAAGCAGTTCAGCATCATGCATATAAAGATATTGCTTTGCCAATCGGATATGGACAAACAATTTCTCAGCCTTACACCGTTGCTATTATGACTCAAGCCCTGAAAGTTCAACCAGGAAATAAAATTTTGGAAATTGGAACTGGTTCAGGTTATCAGGCTGCAATTTTATATGAGATGGGGGCTAAAGTTTTTACAATAGAAAGAAATTACGAACTATACAATCGTGCATTAAAAATTTTTGATGAACTTAATTTGAAAATTGCAGCAAGATGCAGTGATGGCACAATTGGTTGGGAAGAATTTTCTCCTTATGATGGAATTATTGTTACCGCTGGCAGTCCATCAGTTCCTAAAGCATTAAAAAAACAATTAGCAGTCGGAGGCAGATTAGTAATTCCTGTGGGCGACCGCCAGACTCAAGTACTTACAATTCTCACAAAAATTTCAGATGAAGAATTTAGTGTGAATGAAATACCGTATTTTGCTTTTGTCCCTTTAGTAGGCAAAGAAGGATGGAACGCAAAGTAATTGTTTTAGTTGGACCAACATGTTCTGGAAAAACTCAAGTTGCTCTTCAACTTGCTAAAAGATTAAACACAGAAATAATTTCTGCAGATAGCCGTCAAATTTATAAATACTTAACAATTGGAACTGCTAAACCATCAAAAGAAGAACTAAGCAAAGTTAAACACCATTTTATTGATACATTAAATCCAGATGAAGATTACAATGTCAGTCGTTTTGAAGAAGATGCATTAAAAATTATTGAAAGGTTAATTCAAGAAAATAAAGTTCCTATCGTCGTAGGTGGTTCAGGACTTTATGTTAAAGCAATAATAGATGGTATTTTTAATGAAGTTTCTACTGATGAAGAATATCGCCGGCAGCTTAAAGTAAAAAGAGAAATTTATGGCAATGAATTTCTTTATAATGAATTAAAAAAAATTGATCCAGTGAGTGCATCTAAAATGCTTCCTCAAAATTGGAAGAGAGTTATGAGAGCTCTCGAGGTTTATCATTTAACTGGAAAACCTATCTGGGAATTTCATCAATCACATAAAAGAGAAGTTGATTATCAATTTTATCAATTTGGTTTGATATGGGAAAGAGAAATTTTATACAGAAGAATTGAAGAAAGAGTTGACTTGATGATAGAAAAAGGATTGATTGATGAAGTAAAAAATATTTTATCAATGGGTTATTCAAAAAGTTTGAACTCTCTTAATACTGTTGGATATAAAGAAATTATTTCATATTTGGAAAATGAAATTACTCTCGAAAAAGCAATTGAATTGATTAAAAGAAATACAAGAAGATTTGCCAAAAGACAGATAACATGGTTTCGAAAAGATAATAGAATAAAGTGGATTCCTATTTCAAGCGAAAATGATTTAATCAAAACACCCAATATAATTTTAGAGGGCATAGCTTAGTCAATAATTTTATCAACGCATTGAATAAAAATAAAATGTAAATTTGCAACTGAAGATTTTAAATAATTCTTTAAAACTACATTCCCTAAAAAGTCAAAGGAGAAAAAATGTTCGAAGAGCAGTTAAGAAGATTAAATGAATTAGAAGAGAAAACGAAAAACTTAAGAGGTTATCTTTAAATTAGATGAAAAAGAAAAACAAATTTCTGAAATACAAAAAAAATCAGAGGCTTCAGATTTTTGGAACGACCAAAAAAATGCTCAAGCACTTTTGCAAAAATCAAAATCTCTTCAGATGTGGGTCGAAGCTTGGAATGAATTAGATAAGAAAGAAAAACATCTTAGAGAATTTATTGAACTTGCTCAATCAGAAAACGATGAATCTCTTGAAAGTGAAATAGAAAATGAACTTGCACAAATTCAAAAAGCGTATTCTGAATTAGAACTCAAAAGCATGCTAAGTGGAAAAGATGATGATAAAAATTGCATTCTTACAATTCATTCTGGAGCTGGTGGAACAGAAGCACAAGATTGGGCAGAAATGCTGATGCGTATGTATTTACGCTGGGGCGAACAAAATGGTTATAAAATGACTTTAATTGATTATCTCGAAGGAGAAGGAGCGGGTATAAAAAGTGCAACAATCGAAGTTGAAGGTCCATTTGCATACGGTTATCTGAAAGCAGAAAATGGTGTTCATCGACTTGTGAGAATTTCCCCTTTTGATGCAAATAAAAGAAGACACACTTCATTTGCTTCTGTGTTTGTAATTCCTGAAGTTGATGATACAATCGAGATTGAAATTAATCCTGCTGATTTGAAAATTGATACTTTTCGTTCAGGTGGAAAAGGTGGTCAAAATGTTAATAAAGTTGAAACCGCAGTTAGAATTACTCATATTCCAACTGGAATTGTTGCAGCCTGTCAAACAGAAAGATCACAGCTTCAAAATAAAACTAATGCGATGAAACTTCTTAAAGCAAAACTTTACCAGCTTGAATTAGAAAAACAGCAGGCTGAATTAAGTGAATATGAAAAAAATAAAATGAAAATCGAATGGGGAAGTCAAATTCGTTCTTATGTTTTTCATCCTTATAATTTAGTGAAAGACCATAGAACTGGTTATGAAACTTCTGATACTCAAGCAGTTATGGATGGAGATATCAATAATTTTATTCGAGAATATCTATTAAAATTTTCTCAGAATTAGTGGAGTTTTTATGGCACGCCTTAGAAAGTATATGAAAGGAGAAATGATTGCAAATGAAGGAGAGAAAGCAACAAAACTTTTTATCCTTGTCGATGGCAAAGTTGGGATTTTCAAAAATGGAGTTAAAATAACTGAATTTGAAAAAGAAGGCACAATACTCGGCGAAATGAGTTTGATATTAAAAAAACCACGTACTGCATCAATCCTTGCAATTACTGATGCAGAACTCCTCGAAGTAGAAGGAGAAATTGAAGATATTATAAAACAGTATCCAGATATTTCACATAAAATTATTTACAGCCTTGCTGAACGACTTGCAAAAGTAACCGAAGAATTTTCACATCATTAAATAAAGGATTAAAATGAAAAGTTATACAGAATATCTTTGGTTCAACACTTCAAAAAGAAGAGAGTATATTAATATTACAAGTGATGTTGAAAAAGCACTAAAGAAAAGTGGAATAAAAGAAGGAATGGTACTTGTCTCTGCAATGCATATTACAGCAGGAGTTTATGTTAATGATGCAGAAAGTGGATTAATTCAAGATATAGATGAATGGCTCGAAAAACTTGCACCGTACAATCCTCATTATCGTCATCATCGAACTGGAGAAGATAACGGCGATGCTCACCTAAAAAGTTTGTTAATTCATCACGAAGTAATAATTCCTGTTACAGATGGAAAACTCGATTTTGGTCCATGGCAGCAGGTTTATTATGCTGAATTTGATGGACAGAGAAGAAAACGAGTAATTATTAAAATTATTGGAGAATAATTATTGAACCCGCCAAGAAAAAAACTTTCTGTTACAATTATTGCTTATAATGAAGAAAAAAATATTCGAGATTGTCTTGAAAGCATAAAATGGGCAGATGAAATTATTCTTGTTGATTCCGAAAGCAATGATAAAACAGTTGATATTGCAAAAAATTTCACTGATAAAATTTTTATAAGAAAATGGGAAGGATATTCATCTCAAAGAAATTTTTCTTTGCAGCAAGCAACTAATGAGTGGGTATTAAGCCTTGATGCAGATGAACGAATTTCTGATGAACTGAAAAATGAAATAGAAAAAATTCTGATGCACGATGATGGAGTTAATGGTTATTACATACCAAGAAGAAATTATTTCCTTGATAAAGTTATTAAATCATGTTTCTGGTATCCAGATTATCAACTTAGATTGGTTAGAAAAGATTTTGCAAAAGTTAATAACAGAAAAATTCATGAGGGTTTAGAAGTTACTGGCAAAAAAGCTTATCTGAAAAATGATATAATTCATTATACTCATCAGAATCTAAAAGATACCTTCAAAAAAATAAATGAGTATTCATCACTTCAAGCAGAAGAAAAAATAAATGACAAAAAAGTAAAACCTCATCATCTAATAATTCATCCTTTTGCTGCTTTCTTAAATCATTTTATTTCTCGTAAAGGTTATAAAGATGGAATATATGGTTTGATGGTATCACTTGTTCACATGATGACAAACATGATGACATACATGAAAATGTGGGAATTGCAAAATGTTAAAAAAGAAGAAAATCAATAAAGAAGATTTCTTTGATAAAGTTTATAAAATAGTTGCAAAGATTCCAAGAGGAAAAGTAACTACATATGGTGCAATTGCAGAAGCATGTGGAATTAAATCCGCAGCAAGAACTGTAGGCTGGGCATTAAATAGTGCTAAGAATAGTAACTTACCATGTCATCGTGTGGTTAATAGATTTGGTGCATTAACTGGAAGAATCCATTTTGGCGACCCATTTTTAATGGAGGAACTCTTACGAGCTGAAGGAATTGAGTTCGACGAAAATAATTGTGTTAATTTGAAAAAACATTTCTGGCAGCCCAAAAAATTAATATCTAACAAGTTTGAATGACGACACACCTCCATTAATTTTTATTGAAATTTTTTTCTGTGCTTTTTCATAATTAGGTGTTTCAAAAAGATTAGAATCAATTTTTTTAAGACCATCTAAATCTCGCGACATTAATACCATATCTCCTTCCAATCTGCAGCCCGATTCTTCTGGAATATAAATTTTGATTTTTGCTACACCCATCTCAATTTCAACATCTGTTAAATCTGATTTATCTCCAATTTTTAATACTACATTGGAAGCCCCAGTCTTCAATCTTACATTTTTAATTTTGTAACTTGTTAAATCAAATCTAGCTTTTGCAGCACCGAATTCTAAAGATAAATCCCATTCAGGAATTTCATTTAGATGCATTATTAATTTATTTCCAATTTTTGAATTGGGGAAACTGATTGTATTTTTTTCAAGATTAAAATCGATATAACTAATGCTGTCGCTTTTTGTTGTATTCAATTCATAATCTGCCCAATTGCCATAACTTTTTGCAAGTATTAATTTATCTGTTGGCTCAGCAATTTCGAAAAATCCTGCACCAGATTTAAAGTTTAGTTCTGCATATTTTATTGTGTTATCATATTCTTCCGAATAAGTATCTCTTAATTCATTTTTGTCAAAATGATACCATTCAAAATTTGAAAATGTATTTACAATAATTCCATAAATCATAACTGCTAAATAAATTCCTGTTAAAGCACTTAATATTGGTCTCATTAATGAGTTTTTAAAAATTACCATCAAACCCCAAATAACAAAAATGAGTGGCCAGATATCCCACACAAAGGAAAAATCTGAAGTGATAAAATTATATTTAGTTAACAAAAACAATGCACCAAGTGTAACTAAAAAGAAACCCCACGATAATTGTTTGCTTTTCATCTCACACCTCATTATTTACTTACCGAATTCCAAATTAAAAATATTCCAATAATTACAAGAGTTAATGGAATAATATCTTCAAAACAAAATGCAGGAATAAATCTTTCTGCGAGGAATAAAAGACCTATTAAAATCAAAATAACACCAAAAATTACACGCCCGCTACCATTTCTTTTGTGTTCAATTTCAGTTTTGTGTGGTTCTGCATTTTCTCCTGAATTTTCTTTACCAGTTTCTCTTTCGATATTATATGCAACTTCAAATGGTTCTTCTGGAATAATTATCCAGAGTATGATATAGAGCAACACCCCAATTCCATTTATTAGAGTAAATAGAACAAAAATTACTCTCATCAGAATTGGGTCTAAATTAAAATACTCTGCCAAGCCTCCCGCAACTCCGCCTAGCACTCTAAATTTTCTTGAACGATATAGTTTCTTTTGCATAAAACCTCCTACAGAAAATTTGTTCGACTATTAAGACGGTTAATTTCTCAAAAGGTTTGAATTGAGAACTATACTTACTAATTTTCTTTTAATAAAAAAATGATTTTTATGAAAATAGCAATTTGTCAATATAATCCTATAATCGGTGATTTAAAAGGAAATACAAAAAAAATTTTAGATGGTTATAAAAAAGCAATAAATGATGGGGCAGATTTAGTTGTATTTCCTGAATTATTTATTTGCGGTTATCCTCCATTAGACCTCGTAGAGAAAAAAGAATTTCGTGATGCAGTTAGAAATGCAACAGAAGAAATTGCAAACTTAACTACAAATGCTGGATTAATTTTTGGAACTATCACAGAAGATTATGAAGAATTAGTTGGAACAGGTGTTTATAATTCTGCAGTTCTTTGTTATGATGGCAAAATTCAATTCGTTCAAAGTAAATCATTAATTCCAAATTATGATGTATTTGATGAAGTAAGATATTTTGAACCTGCAAAAGAAGTCCGAATTCATGAATTTAAAAATGAAAAACTTGGTATTTCAATTTGCGAAGACATTTGGAATGATGCTGATTACTGGAAAAAACGCCGCTATCCAATTGACCCAGTTCAAAAACAGGTTGAGCTTGGTGCTACTTTATTGATTAATATTTCTGCAAGTCCTTATGCATACGGCAAACGCAAACTTCGACATCAAATGTTAAGCGTGCTAACAAAAACTGATAATCTTCCACTTGTGTATGCTTGTTGTGTTGGAGCTCAAACAGAATTGATATTTGATGGTGCAAGCATGTGTTTTAATTCAGAAGGAAAATTGTGTATGCTTGGAAAAGCTTTTCAGGAAGATTATTTCATTTTTGATACACAAAAAAATTATGATGAAATAAATAATGTGGAATCAAATTTTGAAGAGGAAGCATTAAATGCATTAATTCTTGGTTTGAAAGATTATGCAAATAAAACTGGTTTCAAAAAAGCATTAGTTGGTTTAAGTGGCGGAATAGATTCTGCTCTTGTAACTTACATTGCTGTTCAAGCATTTGGAAAAGAAAATGTTCATGTTGTAATGATGCCTTCAAAATATTCAAGTGAAGGAAGTATTAAAGATTCTGAGAAACTTATTAGGAATTTAGGCATCTCATCAGATAAAATTTCTATTCAACCTGTATTTGATAAAATTATTGAAATGCTCAAAGATGCTTTCAAAGGAAAAGATGAAGACATTACAGAAGAAAATATTCAATCAAGAATTCGAGGTTTGTATTTAATGGCTTTATCGAATAAGCATGGATATTTACTTTGTGCAACAGGAAATAAATCAGAACTGGCTACAGGTTATGCAACTTTGTATGGCGACATGTGCGGAGCTCTTGCTGTTATTGGCGATGTTTATAAAACTCAGGTTTATAAAATTGTTGAATTCATTAATCGAGATGGTGAAATAATTCCAAATGAAATAATAAAAAAAGCCCCATCTGCAGAATTGCGTCCAAATCAAACCGACCAGGATTCACTGCCACCTTATGATTTGCTTGATAAAATTTTGAAGATGTATCTCGAAGACCAGAAAGAATTTCATGAAATTGCAGAAGTTATAGGTGAACCGGAGGTTGTAAAAAAAGTTTTAAGAATGGTTGATGTAAATGAATTTAAGCGAAAGCAAGCTGCTCCTGTTTTAAGAATTTCTACAAAAGCATTTGGATATGGAAGAAGATATCCAATTGTTCAAGGCTGGCGAAGATGAAACTTAACCAGAATTATTAAAAACTTCTGAAAGGAAAAATTATGTTAAAGAAATTATTAATTCTTTTAATCCTTACTTCAGGATTTATTTATTCTCAATTTCGTTCAAATGATATTGTAAATATTGAATTGATTAATGGTCAAGATGCTGCTCATCAGAATTCTAATTTTAAATTTGCTGTTAAAGTGGCAATAAAGAATGGATGGCATATTAATTCAGATAAACCAAATGAGGATTTTCTTATTCCAACTCAATTAATTTTTCTTGACAGCAGATTTCCATTTGCAAGAATAATTTTTCCAAAACCGAAAGAATTGAAATTTAGTTTTTCAGAAAAACCTGTTTCTGTTTTTGATGGAGAAATTTTAATTGCAGGATTAATTCGAGTTGATGAAAATATTCCTCTCGGATTTTACAAAGTTCCTATTCAACTTAGATATCAAGCATGCAATAATGAAAGTTGTATGCCTCCAACTAAAATAATTGATACAATTACAATTCATGTGGTAGATTCATCTGTTAAGATTAATGAAGCAAATCAAAATATTTTTGAAAAAGTAAAATTCGAAGAAGCAATTAAAAATAATTCAAATGAAAATTCTGTTGCATCTATTCTTGAATCAAAAGGTTTGTTGTTAAGCTTATTATTTATTTTTCTTGGGGGACTGGCGCTTAATCTTACTCCATGTGTTTATCCATTAATTCCGATTACTATTGGATATTTTGGTGGACAAAGTGAAGGCAGAACAAGCAGACTTTTCTTACTTGGACTGTTGTATATTTTAGGAATGGCAATTACTTATTCAGTAATAGGTGTAGTAACATCATTAAGCGGGGCTGTGTTTGGAACTCTTCTTCAAAATCCAATTGTGATTATAGCAATATCATTGCTGTTTGTGGTTTTATCTTTAAGCCAGTTTGGAGTTTATGAATTTAAATTGCCTGATTCATGGGTTATGAAAGCTGGTGGTGCAAAATCAGGTTTCTTTGGAGCATTTTTTATGGGATTGACAATGGGTATTGTTGCAGCGCCGTGTATTGGTCCTTTCGTTCTTGGATTAGTAACTTATGTAGCTGCAAAAGGAGACCCTTATTATGGATTTTTAATGTTCTTTGTTCTTGCACTCGGTCTTGGATTGCCTTACCTATTCCTTGCACTCTTTTCCGGAAAAATTAAAAAATTACCTCGTGCCGGTGATTGGATGGAAGGCGTTAAACATATTTTTGGTTTCTTGCTGCTGGGAATGGCAATTTATTTTATAAGCCCTCTCTTTTCAAAAAATATTAATATCTATTTTCTTCCTTCATTTGGAATAATTGCTGCATTCTATCTTCTGTTTATTGATAAAATGGGGAACAAAGTTTTTGCTTTCAAATTATTTAAAATGATTTTCTCGCTGGTTGTAATTGCTGTATCAATTTACTCAATTATTCCTTCTGAAAAATCTTCACCTGATTGGAAGAAATTTTCAGAAACAGATTTTCAGAATGCTGTTTCTAATAATCAAAAAATTGTAATTGATTTTTATGCAGATTGGTGTATACCATGCAAAGAGCTGGATGCATTAACATTTTCTGATAAAAAAGTAATTGAAGAATTAAAAAATTTCACTGCATTCAAAGTAGATATGACACAAACACTTTCTGAAGAAACAGAAAAAATTCGGAATAAATTTAATATTGTAGGAATGCCAACAATTTTGATTATTGATTCTAAGGGAAACGAAGTTGAAAGACTTACTGGTTTTGTTAATGCAGAAGAATTTCTTAAAAAACTTCAAAAAGTGAGGTGATTTTAGTGCATTTAATTTTGTTGTTTAATTACCTATTTTTAAGCAGATAAAAAGAAAAATTAATTTATTTAAGAGAAAGCTATGGCAAAAATAATTCAAATAGTAGAAGATGTAACAGTAAGGTTTGCTGGTGATTCCGGCGATGGAATGCAACTTACCGGCTCTCAATTTACCGATACTACTGCAGTTGTCGGTAACGATTTAAGCACGCTTCCAGATTTTCCTGCAGAAATTCGTGCCCCCGCTGGTTCATTATCTGGAGTAAGCGGATTTCAACTTCACTTCAGTAGCAAGGATATTCAAACTCCAGGTGATACACCTGATGTTCTTGTTGCAATGAATCCCGCTGCACTAAAAGTAAATCTTAAGGATTTAAAACCAAATGCAACAATCATTGTTAATTCAAATGCATTTGATGCAAAAAATTTGAAGCTAGCTAAGTATGATTCAAATCCGCTTGAAGATGGAACATTATCCGGCTACAATGTAATTCCTGTTCCATTAACACAATTAACTATGTCCGTTCTTGAAGACATAAATATATCTACAAAAGAAAAAGAAAGATGCAAAAACTTTTTTGCATTGGGATTGATGTATTGGATGTTCAATCGTCCACTCGAAATTACAATGAAGTGGCTCGAAACAAAATTTAAAAATAAACCAGAAATTCTTGAAGCAAATAAACGAGCATTGCAAGCAGGATACAATTACGGCGATACAACTGAAATATTTACAACAAGATACGAAGTTAAAGCTGCAAAACTTCCTAAAGGAATTTATAGAAATATTTCAGGAGATGAAGCTACAGCACTTGGTTTTGTTGCAGCATCTTTAAAAAGCGGTTTAAAACTTTTTCTTGGGTCATATCCAATTACACCTGCATCAGAAATTTTACAAGAATTAAGCAAATACAAAGAGTATGATGTAGTAACATTTCAAGCCGAGGATGAAATTTCTGGAATCTCTGCAGCTATTGGAGCAGCTTTTACAGGTTCACTGGCAATTACTACTACTTCGGGTCCTGGGTTATCTCTTAAGACTGAAGCAATAGGATTGGCTGTTATGACTGAACTACCGCTTGTAATTGTTGATGTTCAAAGAAGCGGACCAAGCACTGGAATGCCTACAAAAACAGAACAAGCTGATTTACTTCAAGCAATGTTCGGAAGACATGGCGAAGCTCCTGTTGTTATTCTTGCTGCTAAAAGTCCTGCTGATTGTTTCTTTAAGGCAGTAGAAGCATCTAAAATAGCTGTAGAATTTATGACACCTGTCATTTTGCTTACAGATGGTTATTTGGCATTTGGTTCTGAACCTTTAAGAATTCCTTCGTTCGATGAGTTGCCGGAAATCAAAGCAAAATTCAGAACTGACCCAGAAGGTTTTTATCCTTATTTGAGAGATGAAAATTTAGTTCGTCCTTGGGCAATTCCAGGAACTCCAGGACTTGAACATAGAGTTGGCGGACTTGAAAAAAGAAATATTTATGGTAATGTAAGCTATGACCCGCAAAACCATGAAGAAATGGTAAGAATTAGAAAACAAAAAGTTGACAATGTTCAAAAAGTAATTCCAGATTTAGAAGTGGAAGGGGACCAACAAGGTGAACTGCTTGTTTTAAGCTGGGGAAGTACTTATGGTGCAATTCATGAAGCAGTCGAGAATGTTAAATCAAAAGGTTATAATGTATCACAGGCTCATTTGAGTTATATTAATCCTTTCCCCAAAAATCTAAATGATGTTTTAAAAAGATTTAAGAAAATCTTAATTCCTGAACTTAATCTGGGTCATTTAGCGTTCTTAGTTAGAAGCCAATTTTTAATTGATGTAATTCAGTTAAATAAAGTACAAGGCAGACCTTTTAAAGTGTCTGAAATTGAAAATAAGATTATTGAGGTTCTGGGAGGCAAAAATGGAAACTAAAATAGATGAACTAAACACAGAAATAAAATACACAGCAAAAGATTTTTCTTCTGGTGAAGATGTAAAGTGGTGTCCAGGTTGTGGTGATTATTCAATTCTTGCTCAGGTTCAAAGAACTTCTCCAAATTTTGGAGAAAGAAAAGAAAATATGGTTTGGGTTTCCGGCATTGGCTGTTCAAGCAGATTTCCATATTACATGAATACATATGGATTTCATGGAATACATGGAAGAGCTGCTGCAATTGCTACAGGTGTTAAACTTGCCAATCCCAATTTGCAGGTATGGGTTGCAACAGGCGATGGTGATATGTTAAGCATCGGTGGTAATCATTTTATTCATGCTTGCAGAAAAAATGTTAATATCAAAATTGTTTTGTTCAATAATAAAATTTATGGATTGACGAAAGGTCAATATTCACCGACATCTGAAAAAGGAAAAATTACAAAGTCTTCTCCTTATGGCACAGTTGATTTCCCATTTAATGCAATTAAGCTGGCTGATGCTGCTGGTGCAACTTTTATTGCAAGAACAATTGATACCGAAACCAAACACATGCAGGAAATACTTTTGAGAGCATCAAAACATAATGGACTTGCTTTCATTGAAGTGTATCAAAATTGTGTGATATTTAATGATGGGGCATTTTCTCATCTTACAGATAAAAATCTAAAAGCAGAAAATGTTCTTTATCTCGAACATAACAAACCACTTGTTTTTGGAGCCAACAAAGATAAGGGAATCAAACTTGATGGATTAAATCCTGTTATAATTGATTTGAATGATGGAGTTCATTCAATTAATGACTGCTGGGTTCATGATGAATTTGATGATAATCCAACAAGAGGATTCATACTTTCAAGATTTACTGATATTCCAGGCATGCCTACACCTCTCGGTGTTTTTAGACAATTCAATAAACCTACTTTCGATGGCGACTATATGAAACAAATTGAAGAAGTGAAAGCCAAAAAAGGACAAGGCACCTACGAGAAACTTATGTTTTCTGCAAACACATGGGAAGTTGCTTAAGTTTATTTATGAACATTATCAATTTTTTCAAGGCGAAGATTAAACTTCGCCTTTTTTATTATTTTTGTTTAATTATTTCCGAGTTATTCTATGAATAATTTCAACATATTGAAAAAAGTTATTGAAGAAAATAATTCATTTATTCTTACAACTCACGTTAATCCAGATGCAGATGCAATTGGTTCTGAACTTGCACTCTTTTTTATTCTGAAAAAACTTAATAAAAAAGCTTTTGTGATTAATCATAGTGCAACACCTTATAATCTTGAATTCCTTGATGAAGAAAAAATTATTCAAAAATTTGATGCGGATGCTCATCAAAAAATATTTGATGAAACTGATGTTTTATTTTTAGTCGATTTAAATCGTGTAAACAGAGTTGTAAAACTCGAAGAGTTTGTCAATAAATTCAAAGGAATTAAAATTTGTATTGACCATCATCAAGACCCAGAAAATTCTTTTGATTATATTTTAGGTGGACCTGAATATTCTGCAACAGGAGAGATTATTTATGATTTTATTAAAGAAACTTCTATTGTAAATATCGATTACAAAATTGCATATCAGCTTTATGCTGCAATAATGACCGATACAGGTTCTTTCAGATATGAACGCACATCTTCAAAGATTCACAAAATTGCAGCTGAACTTCTTGAAACAGGTGTTAATCCAACTGAAGTATATGAAAAAGTTTATAATCAATTTAACTTCAGCAGAATTAAACTTCTTGGAAAAGCTTTAAGCTCTATTGAATTAGATTCTACAGGAAAAATTGCTTATATGACAGTAACACAAAACGACCAGCAAATTTATGACACAACCGAAGATGATATAGATGGATTTGTGTCTTACTGTCTTTCAATTAAAGGAGTTGTTATTGGAATTTTATTTTATGAATTGAAAGATGGTCTGAAAATAAGTTTTAGGTCAAAAGGAAATATTCAAGTCAATAAACTTGCAGAAGAATTTGGTGGCGGCGGTCATATCAATGCTTCGGGCACAAGATTATTCAATGTTAAACTTGATGATATAAAAGAAAAAGTAATTGAAAAAGCTAAAAATTATTTAGAGGAGTAAATGATGTTGTTTAATCTAAGATTCAAAGCAGCAGATGATTCAATTAGTTTTGAAGAGAATTCAGCATTGATAAAATTTTTTATTGACAGCGAAAAACTTGAAAATCAGCTTAAAAATTTTTTTGATTCTCTTGGATTAAAATTGGGAAATCTTCAAAGAAAAAATTTTCTTGATAAAAAAAATGATGAATTAATTTATTACAGCACTGAAGGCGAACCTTCTGCAGTATTCATAAAAAAAATAAAATTAGATAAAGAATTCAATCAGGACTACTTCAGAAATTATTTTGCCGGCTTAATTAAAACATTGGAGAATAAAAAAATAAAAACTATTCATATCATTACTCCTGCTTTCGAGCATTTCAAAAATTATTTTGATAACATTTCATATCTCATCCAATCGATGATTGAAGGACTTGCATTGGGAAATTATACTTTCGATAAATATAAATCAGATAAAAAGCAGATAGAAAATATCAATGTTAAAATTCATTACACCGATACAAAAGTTCTGAGCAAAGTAATTGATGATGCTGAGAAAATAATGTCTGCTGTTTATTTTGTAAGGGATTTAGTAAATGAACCACCGATTAATTTGACTCCAATGGATTTTGCAACAAGAACAAAAACAGAATTGAGTAAATATGGAATCGATGTTAAGGTTTTTGATAAAAAAGAATTAGAAAAAAGAAAAATGAATGCGATACTTGCAGTTGGAAATGCAAGTGAAAATCCACCATGCTTGATAGTATGCAATTACAAACCCAAGATTAAACCAAAGAAAAAAATTGCATTGGTTGGTAAAGGTGTTACTTATGATTCAGGTGGTTTATCAATAAAACCAACAAGCGGCATGGTTGAAATGAAAGCTGATATGGCAGGCGGAGCTGTTGTAATTGGTATTTTGAAAGCAGTAGCACTTCTGAAATTGCCAATTGAATTAATTGGGATTGTCCCTGCAGTTGAAAATATGCCAAGCGGCAAATCTTATAAGCCGGGTGATGTAATTATCACTTCATCAGGTAAAAGTATTGAAGTTAAAGATACAGACGCTGAAGGAAGAATTATACTTGCTGATGCTCTTCATTTTGCGTCTCAACAAAAACCAGATGAAATAATTGACTTTGCAACATTAACAGGAGCTTGTGTTGTTGCACTCGGGGAAATTGCTGCTGGTTTATTTACTTCTTACGATAATCTTGCTGATAGTTTAATTAAATCCGGTTACAAAACTTATGAAAGATTATGGCGTATGCCATTCTGGAATGATTATAAGTCAATGATAAAAAGTGATATTGCTGATGTAGCTAATTTAGGTCCTCGCTGGGGCGGTGCAATTACTGCAGGTAAGTTTCTTGAGCATTTTGTTGATGAAAAAATTCCTTGGGCACATATCGATATTGCTGGACCAGCAATAAAACACAAATCAAATAACTACACAGAAAATTATGATACAGGTTTTGGTGTAAGACTTATGATTGATTACTTGATGAATTTATCTTTATAATAATTTTTTATCATATTAATAAGATTATCAAGCCTGCTACCTTTATCATTTTTATCAGATTAAATTTTTCTCTCTGGCACTTTAATTGTTTAATCCTTCCCTTGCAAAAAACTTTTTGGGAGTGGAAATGAAATTTTTGAAGTTATTTACAATCATAACTTTTTCATGTTCATATATTTTATTTTCACAGAATAACAGAATTAGGTATAATAATCAGGATTTATTTCTAAGTGGAACAAACTTAGCATGGTTAAGTTTTGCGCAAGATATTGGAGCAGGCAAAACAGATTTAAATTCGTTTGCAGAAATTTTTCTTTCAATCCATGATAATGGGGGAAATGCTGTAAGATGGTGGCTTCATACCGATGGTACTGCAACACCTCAATTTGACCAAAATGGATATGTAATTGGTCCAGGTAAAAATACTATATCAGATATAAAAAATGTTCTTGACCTTGCATGGGAAAGAGAGGTTGGCGTAATTCTTACTCTCTGGTCATTCGATATGCTTCGTTCAAATAAAAGTCAAACAGTTCTTGATCGAAATAAAAAATTATTGCTCGATACAAATTACACGCGCGCATATATCAATAATTGTTTAATTCCAATGGTAGATTCTCTAAAAGGTCATCCAGCAATAATAGCATGGGAAATTTTTAATGAACCTGAAGGCATGAGCAATGAATATGGCTGGCCTGATATTCAACATGTTCCAATGTCTGCAATTCAAAGATTTGTAAATTTATGTGCTGGTGCAATTCATAGAA
Organism: Rosettibacter sp. KY25; assembly: GCF_057554405.1. Classification (NCBI taxonomy): domain Bacteria; kingdom Pseudomonadati; phylum Ignavibacteriota; class Ignavibacteria; order Ignavibacteriales; family Melioribacteraceae; genus Rosettibacter; species Rosettibacter sp. KY25. Next base: position 16,932 of record NZ_BAAJAO010000013.1, read on the forward strand.
CAGATTCAACTGCAAAAGTTACAAATGGAACATGGCATATTATTGCATTAACTGATATTACACCACCGCCATTAGCTAAATTAAGTGCAGAATATTCTTTGATGAGCGAAGCTGATAAGAAAGATATGGAAGAGAGATTCTTCAAAAAATATGGATTCTTTTTAACTGCTGATGAAATAATTAAACATTTTGAAAAAGTAACAAGCATTCAAAATTATAATTACTACTCAGATGAACGACTGATTGCTGCTGGCGGCGATAAAGATGGCATTCTGGATTTTTATACTGTGCATTATTATGACTGGGCTGGAAAAACTTATTCACCTTTTCATAGACCTGCAACTTTGTGGGCATTAAGTAAACCTCTGGTAGTTGCTGAATTCCATTTGAAAAATACTTTTGATATTCCTAAAGAATATCTTTATGTCTCCCTCTATAATAATGGTTATGCTGGTGCACTTGCTTGGTCGTGGACAGATAATGAAGTTACAAAAGTTGATGATATCTTAAAGAGTTTAAAATTTATGTGGGATAATTTCAAAACTGCTGTAGATGTTAATGGTATTGGCGGAGATTGGCCCATTGTTTCAATAACAAATCCAGTTAATAATTCAGAGTTTCCTGAAAATGCTTCAATTAAAATTGATGCAAATGCTTATGATAATGATGGTAATGTGGTTCTTGTTGAATTTTTTGCTAATGATACACTTAAAATTGGAGAAGTTACATCAGAACCTTTCTCAATTACATGGAATAATGTAAAAGCTGGTTTATATACTTTAAAAGCTGTTGCAACAGATAATCAGGGCCATAAAAGAACTTCAGATAAAATTCAGATAAAAGTTGGAACACCGCAGTTTGTTAGACTTGAAGCAGAAAGAGCAAAACGTACAGGTACAAATATCTCTGTTATTAGCGATTCAAAAGCAAGCGGCGGTGCATTTGTAGATATTAAAACAAATGACCCAAATGCTACAATTACATGGACATTTACCAATTATGCAGGAGCTGGTACTTATGTAGTAGCAATTGGTTATAATTTATTCTATGATACACCAAAAGGACAATTTATTAATGTCAATGGAGTTCGTATTGGCGAAATTATGTTTGATGGTCCTATAAAAGTATGGCAGGAAAAAAAGATAAATGTTGATTTGAAAGAAGGAGAAAATACAATTCAAATGCAGATGTCATGGGGCTGGATGTATGTAGATTATTTAGCAGTCCCAAGCAAAGTAATTACATCAGTTGAAACAATTGCAGCTACACCAAACAATTATTCACTTGAACAGAATTATCCCAATCCATTTAATCCTGTTACAACCATTCAATATTCAATTCCAGAAAAATCACATGTGAAATTAATTGTTTATGATATTTTAGGAAGACATATTTCAACACTCGTTGATGAAATTCAATATGCAGGAATTTATAAAATTGATTTTAATGCAAATAATCTTTCAAGCGGAGTTTATTTTTATAGGATTGAAGCGGGCAATTATTCAGAAACAAAAAGAATGGTTCTTTTGAAGTAATAAAAAACAGGAACAGCTGATTTACACTTCTTTCAAGTTTAGTCAGTTGTTCCTCTGTTTCATACTTTCATAAACTTTTCATTTGTGTTTCATTTCTTATTTGAATCGGAGGGCTTTCTAATTTTAGAATTTAGTTTAATAAGCTAAAAAAATATTGTCTATTTATTTTTCTATTTCATAATTTCCAATCGACAAATAATACTTTGGAGAAAGAAATGATAAAGCGAATTAGCCTGTTCATTTTTTCGTTTCTTACAATTCTTTATTCACAACAAATAAAATCACCCGAAGAATTTCTTGGTTTCAAAGTTGGAGCTGATTATAAAATTGCAAATTATGAGACAATTCAAAGTTACTTCAAACATCTTGCCCAATTTTCTAAAAAAATTATCTATCAAGAAATTGGAAAAACTTCTTTAGGCAGAGATATGTTTATGGCAGTAATAAGTTCTGAAGAAAATATTAAGAATGTTGATAAATATCGTGAAATTATTAAGAAACTTTCTGACCCAAGAAAAATTAATGAGGAAGATGCAAAGCTGCTTGCAAAAGAAGGAAAGATAATTGTGCTTGTTACATGTAATATTCATTCAACTGAGATTGCGTCGTCTCAAATGTCAATGGAATTAGCATATAATTTACTGACAAATAAATCAAGCAAAGAAATAATTGATGCACTTAACAATGTCATTTTTATTTTAATGCCTTCAATTAATCCTGACGGCACATCGATGGTTGTTGATTGGTATTACAAAAATTTGAATACAGAATTTGACGGGGCTCCAATGCCCTGGCTCTATCATGTTTATGCTGGGCACGATAATAATCGTGATTGGTTCATGTTCAATCTTCCTGAAACAAGGAATGTAATTAAAGTTGCATATCACGATTGGCTGCCTCAAATCTGGCTTGATGAACATCAAATGGGAAGTAATGGTGCAAGATTATTTTTAGTTCCTTATAAAGACCCAATTAATCCAAATGTAAATCCATTGATATGGAGATGGCAGGGAGTAATTGGGAGTTTAACAGCACTTCATCTTGATAAACTTGGTTTTAATGGAATTATTAATCAAGCTTTATTCGAAGCCTGGTGGGAAGGACCTGCAAGTGATTGTGGATTATGGCATAATCAAATTGCTTTGCTTTCTGAAATGGCAAGCTGCAATATTGCAAGTCCAATTTATATTGACCCTTCTGAAGTAAAAGTTACAAATGAAATTACAACCTATGACATAAGAACAAATTATCCGAATCCATGGCGTGGAGGCTGGTGGCGTCTTCGTAATATTGTTGATTATGAATTGGCTCTTACAGAAGCTTTAATAAAAATATCATCAGATTATAAAGAAGAATTATTGTTAAACTTTTACAGAATGGCAAAAGAAGCAATTCAAAAAGGTTTAACTGAAAAACCATTTGCTTATATAATTCCTCGTGAACAAAATGACCCGGTTACAACATCAAAAATGATTGAGATTCTTCAATTTGGCGGCGTTGAAGTTAATTTCACTGATAAACAATTTCAGATTGATAATGTAATTTATCCTGCAAATAGCTATATAATTTATCTGGCTCAACCAAATGGCAGATATGTAAAAGATTTATTTGAAGAACAAAATTATCCAGACCTTCGTAAATCGAAAAGTGAAAATCCTATAGTCCCTTATGATGTAGCTGGTTGGACATTGCCATATTTGATGGGAGTAAAATTTTATCAGATAGATAAACCATTTCAAGTCAATTCTGTAAAAATTGATGAACCTTTATATCAATCCGGAAGTGTAAGTAACGACAATGGAAAATATTTTATTGCACGCAGCGGTTTAAATGTAAATTCTATTTTGATTAATCGATTACAAAAAAATCAAATTCCAGTTTATTGGAACATTGAAAAACTTTCTTTAAATGGGAAAGTATTTAATGAAGGTTCTGTGATTGTTGAAGTATCAGAAAAATCAAAAACAGTTATAAACAAAGCAGCAAAGGAATTACATCTTCAATTCGATATTGCAGAAGATATTCCAAAAGAAAAATTGAAAGAACTAAAGAAAGTAAATGTAGCATTATATCAACCATGGACAGCAAATATGGACGAAGGCTGGACAAGATTGCTGCTGGAGAATTTTGAATTCAATTTTGTTACAATTCACAATAAAGATTTTAAGGAGAAAAAATTAAAACAGAAGTATGATGTTATTATTATTCCAGATATGAGCGGAGATTTGATTAAAAATGGAAAACCAAGCGGTGATGCTACAAGATTTTATAGACCCAAACCTGCTGAATATGACAGCGGTATTGGAAAAGTAGGTCTTGAAAATCTGAAAAACTTTGTTGAAAAAGATGGTGGTTTTTTAATTACACTAGGTGAATCATGCAATTTTGCAATTGAAGACTTGGGTTTACGAGTAACCAATGTTCTCAAAAATCTTAAAAGCAATGAATTCTTCTGTCCTGGTTCACTCTTAAGAATAACAGTTGATAATACAAATCCCATTGGATATGGAATGGAAGAAGAAGCCATTGCTTATGTGAGTGATAATATTGCATTTTCAACAACAATTCCATTTGGGAAATATGATAGAAGTATTGTCGTTCGGTTTCCCGATAGCAATTTGTTAAAATCAGGATTTTTACTTGGAGAAGATTATTTATTCAAAAAAGCAGCAATTGTTGATGTAAAACAAAAAACTGGTCATGTAATTCTTATGGGCTTCAAAGTTCAAAACAGACACTGGACATTCGGCACTTTCAAATTATTATTTAATGCTATACATTCAGCTGGACTTTTGTAATTTAATTCTGAAGAGAAGAAATTTAATATTCATATTTGCATTAGAATTTTATGTTGATGAATGATGAATGACAAATCTCAGGAGAAAATGATTTATGAATTACACTAAAAAATCTCAAATAATTGTAGCTGCAATAATTTTTGTATTCACTGGTTTTCTAAACTTTACAAATGTTTTTTATGTAACAGTAAGCAATTACAAAGAATATCCTACAGATTATGTCTTTATGATATTAGTGAATCTTCTCTTCTGGTACTCATCAGCTTATCTTTTGAATTATTTAATTAATAATTTCATCTTTGACAGGATATTAAAAATATCAATAAGAAAAATTTCATTAGAATGGAGCAAAGAACTTGTCTCATCTCTCATTTACACAGCTGCAACTGCTATAATCTTAAAAAATGTATTCTGGATAGAGTTTGATTTTTTCTGGATAACTGTTTTTATTTTACTACTGCTTGTTCAAATGGCAATTAGGCCCAAAGTTCTTTCTTTATTTCCAAGAGAAACTTTTGCGAGAATTAAACCTTTTAATGTTGGAGATTGGATAACAATCAAAAATAAAAATGGAAATAATCTGATTACAGGAAAAGTTGAGAATATAACACGAGGTTCAATTGTTATCAGAAATGAAAACAATAATCGTGTTTTTATTCCAATGAATATTTTGTCTGATATTTTAATTGAAAACCATACTGCACTCGAAGAATTTTCAAAATATAGTGCAACTATATGTCTTGACCACTCAATACCCATCGAGAAAGTTAAAAGAATTTTGCAATCATCAATTGAAAATATTTACTATGAAAAAAATATTACTGATGCACCTGAACCACAAATTTTAATAAATAGTGTAAATGAATCTGGCATTGTATATGAATTAGTTTACTGGCTGAAACCATGGAAGGAAGTAAAACCTTCTGAATTTAATGATATGGTTTTAAAATCATCTCTTGAGAATTTAAGTTATGCTGGAATTTATCCTGCTTCACAGAAGAATGATGTCTTTATTGGAAATTATCAGCGTAAATTTTATGACACTAATTTAATAGAAGACCGCAAAAAAATTCTTCAAAACATTGAACTATTGAAATTTCTGAATAATGATGAACTAAACAGTATTGCAACTAATATTCAGGTAAAAACATTTGATAAAAATGATGTGATAATTAATGAAGGAGAAGAAGGTGACTCAATGTTTATACTTGTTGAGGGATTGTTAAATGTATTTGTAAAAAACAGAGAAGGAATTGATGTTCATGTGGGAAATTTAACAGCTGGAGATTTTTTTGGTGAGATGTCGTTATTCACAGGGGAACCTCGTTCTGCAACAGTAAAAGCACGAACAGAATGTTTGATATTTGAGATTAATAAAGATGTAATATCACCCATAATTCATAATAGAACAAATCTTGTAGAAGAATTTGGAAAAGTTATTGCTGAAAGACAGTCAATAAATGTGGATAAAATTTCAGAATCAGAAATGCATGTGAAATCGAGAATTAAAATCCTTGCAGATAAAATCAAAAAATTCTTTGGTCTTTGAATGCAAATACACTTATAATCTTCTTGCTTCTTAATTCTTGATTCTCTCTGAATTAAATATCAATCCGTCTTTCATTTCAAAAACATAATCTCCAAGATTAATTAAAGATGGATTGTGTGTAACGATTAAAAATGTTATTCCAAAATTTTTATTGAGTTCAACAAAAAGATTATGAACTGCTTCGCTGTTTTGTGAATCGAGATTTCCAGTTGGTTCATCTGCAAGAATGATGGAGGGTTCATTTGCCAAAGCTCTTGCAATTGCAACTCTTTGTTGTTCTCCGCCAGAAAGTTCCGATGGTTTATGATGCATTCTTTCTTTTAATCCAACAATATCAAGCAATTCTTCTGCTCTTTTTACTGCTTGTTTCAATGAGGTTCCATTAATCATCATTGGAATGACAACATTTTCTAAAGCATCAAATTCAGGCAGAAGATGATGGAATTGAAATACAAATCCAATATTTTTATTTCTGAACGAAGATAATTTATCATCACCAAGTTTGAATATGTTTGTCCCTTTGATTATAACTTCACCGCTGTCAGGCAAGTCAAGTCCACCAAGAATGTGGAGTAAAGTGCTTTTGCCTGCGCCAGATGCTCCAACTATCAAAGTAATTTTACCAGCTTCAACATTCAAAGAAATCCCTTTTAAAATTTCTAATTTTTTTTCTTTTGTTTTGTAAAAAGATTTTTTAATGTTTTTTGCTTCAATGATGTAATTGTTCATTTCATTCATACTTTATTGAATCTATAATTATTGTATTTGCAGCTCTTTTTGCCGGATAAAGTGATGCAATAAAAGAAAGAAACATTGCCATCAATCCTACAGCAATTATATCAGTTAATTGAATTTTTACCGGCATTGCACTGATTATATATTTTGTTGGGTCCAAAGGATAAAAATTATACTTTATTTGCAGGTAACAGATTAATAAGCCAATTGTCATTCCTATAATTGTTCCAATAATTCCAACAAGAATTCCTTCCAGCATAAAAATTTTCAAGATAGAATTTTTTTCTAACCCCATTGAACGTAAAATTCCAATGTCTTTTTTCTTTTCGAGAACTGTCATTGTTAACGAAGCAAAAATATTAAATGTGGCAACAGCGATAATTAAGCTTAATAAAATGTAAGCAGACCATCGTTCAACTGTCATTACACTATATAAATCTTTGTGAAGGTCGTACCAAGTATTAGCAGAAAATAAATTTGCTGGAAGAATTTTCTGTAGTTCCTTTTTAACTTTTTCTGATTTGTCAATTTTATCTAATCGAAGTTCATAACCTGTAAAATTGTTTTTCAACCCAAATAATTTTTGAGCTGATTCTAAAGATGTAAAAGCATAAGAAATATCATAATCGCGATTGTTAGTTTCAAAAATTCCTGTGACTACAAATTTTCTTGTTGAAGGAAGTGATAAAGAAGTAATAGTTCTTTCAATATTATAAGCAGACGTAACATAAATTACATCACCAATTCTTGCAGAAAGGCGAAGAGCCAAGGGCAGACTTAAAATAATTTTGCTAGCATTGTCAATATTTTCAATATCAAATTTCCCGCTGATAATTTTAGTTGGTATTCCCCAATTTTCATTTTTCAGCGATGAAGGAATTCCTTTGAGTGTAACAATTTCATAACTTTTTTTATTGATTAGAAGTGATTTCCCTTCGGCAAAAGGGTAATATGTTTTAACATCAGAAATTTTTTTAACAGCAGATTCTAATTCATGAATTTTTGAAAATGCATTTTCATCAGTAATTGATATTCTAATGTGAGGATCGAAGCTTATTAAAATTGATGTAACAAGAGAACTAAAGCCATTAAAAACTGAAAGAACAATGATGAGTGCTGCAACGCCAATTGCAATTCCAGCAGTTGATAGAAAAGAAATTATTGTTATTAAATTTAATTTGTGTTTTGTTCTTAAATATCTTTTTGCAATAAATAGTTCAATCATTTTAATCAAACCTGATTGCTGAAATAGGTTGAATTCTTGATGCAACAAAAGCAGGAATAAGTGATGCAATTACAGAAACAGCAAATGTGATAATTGATACAAGTAAATAATTGTTTATAGTAATAAAAAGAGGCACCTTAGTTACAAAATAAATTTTTTCTGGAAGAGAAATAACATCAAATTTTTCTTGAATCATGCTTAAAATAAAAGCAAGGATGTTTCCAAGAATTAATCCTGAAATAGTTAAATAAATTCCATGAAGTAGAAAAACTTTTAATATCAATTTTCTGCTTGCCCCAAGTGAACGAAGTATCCCGATTGCATTTGTTCTTTCGAGCACTATCATCAATAATGTTCCAACAACATTAAAAGTTGCAACAAAAATTATTAAACCAAGAATAATTGGTATCGGCTCTTTTTGAAGTTCTAGCCATGTAAAAATATTTTGATGTATATTAAAAACTGTTTGAACATAATAAGGATAACCAAGTAAATCCTGAAGTTTATCGGCAATAAAATTAATATTCGAAATGTTTTTTAGTTTAAGATTGTAGCCAGAAATTTCATTCTGCATTCCAAATAATTCCTGTGCACTTTGAAAACTTATATACGCATTCAAGTCATCATAGTCAGCCATACCACTTTCAAAAATTCCTTCAACTTGAAATTGCATAATTGAAGGAGGATTCTCAGGAGAAGGTATTTGGTCGTGTTTAAGTGAAAAAAGAGTAATTTTGTCACCAACTTTTACAAAGAGTTTTTCTGCTAATTTTTTTCCTAAAATAATTTTATCGTTGTTATAATCACTTATCTTTCCTTCAACAATATAATTTTTTAAGATAATGTTGAAAGATTCTTTTTTTAATCCGGTAATAGTTATTCCTTCGGTTAATTTTTTTGATTTTATAATTGCGAGCTTCGAAATAAATGGGTCAATTTTTTCCATGTCATTTGGAAATTGATTTTTAATAAGATTAAGAATTTCAGGTTCATCTGGCAGGTTTCTTTTCCCAAATGAAGTAATCTTAATATGATAATTTAGATTGATTATTTTTTCTGTTACAATTTTTTGAAAGCCATCAAGCACAGTTAGCGCAATAATAACAACGCAAACACCAATCGCAATTCCTAAAATTGTAATAGTAGAAATTGTTGAAATAAATCGGGAATCTTTTTTTGATTTAATATACCTGTTCGATAAATAAAAAGTGATTGGCATAAACTCATTTTATTTATTGAAACAAAGATAGAAATATTCAATTTTATATTCCTGTATTGTGTAGGATTTGAGAAAGTCTTTAATTAAGAAGAAAAGAGTAAAAAATAATTATAAATACCAAATTGACATTTCTGAATCAAAGATATATTTTTGGAAGCCAAATTATTATGGACTGGGTAATCTAATCCAGTTAAAATTATTTTTTGAAAATATGGATATCGGGGAGTAGCTCAGCCCGGCTAGAGCGCTTGGTTTGGGACCAAGAAGTCGCAGGTTCGAATCCTGTCTCCCCGACATATTGAGTTCTTTCAATTTTTGTTTGTAGCTGCTTGCTCATCTTCAAATTTAAATGCGCCAGTAGCTCAATAGGATAGAGCATCAGCCTTCTAAGCTGAGGGTTAGTGGTTCGAGTCCACTCTGGCGTACACAAAAATGTTCTTGAAATATTGAGTAAAAAAGCCCGAAGCAAAAGCTGAGGGTTAGTGGTTCCTCCAAAGGAGTCCCTTTGGGAGAGTCCACTCTGGCGTATGAATTATGAAGTTCTTTTTATATTGAATTAGATAAACTAAAAGCCTCAAATTTAAGGAAAGAGATTCATCCACAAAATTTAATTGGAAGAATCTGTCTAAATTTGCTGATAAAAGTTTGAATGGTGAGCATAGCTCAGTTGGTTAGAGCATCTGGTTGTGGCCCAGAAGGTCATGGGTTCAAGTCCCATTGCTCACCCCACATAAAGTTTTAGAGGCCCCATCGTCTAACGGTTAGGACATCACTCTTTCAAGGTGAAAATACGGGTTCGATTCCCGTTGGGGTCACAAAGTCAAGTCTCAATAATTCCCCAAAAAAATTAATCACTCTTTCAAGGTGAAGATACGGGTTCTCCCAAAGGGATTCCTATGGAAGATTCCCGTTGGGGTCACAAAGTCAAGTCTCAATAATTCCCCAAAAAAATTAATCACTCTTTCAAGGTGAAAATACGGGTTCTCCCAAAGGGATTCCTATGGAAGATTCCCGTTGGGGTCACAAAGTCATTTCTCAATAATTCCCCCAAAAAATTAATCACTCTTTCAAGGTGAAAATACGGGTTCTCCCAAAGGGATTCCTATGGAAGATTCCCGTTGGGGTCACAAAGTTAGATCTCAGTAATTCCCCAAAAAAATTAATCACTCTTTCAAGGTGAAAATACGGGTTCTCCCAAAGGGATTCCTATGGAAGATTCCCGTTGGGGTCACAAAGTCAAGTCTCAATAATTCCCCAAAAAATTAATCACTCTTTCAAGGTGAAAACACGGGTTCTCCCAAAGGGATTCCTATGGAAGATTCCCGTTGGGGTCACAAAGTCAAGTATTAATAAAAAAATTTTTTCTTAACTACATCAAAACCCCAAAAGGGTTTAATGTTAATAGAGAAATGTAACTCTAAAGTAGTTCAAGAAAATAGAATTTGAAAATTGACCTTATCGATTTTTATAAAGCCTTGTTTATTCCATAATAAGAATCTTCAATAATTTGAAATAATAATCACAAATTAAATATTATCTTTTTCTATTAATGATAAATGCTCTTTCACATTTTTCAAATCCAATTTTAGGATAATAATTTATGGCTTCAGGCGCAGAAATTAATATTAGTGCTACTTCTTCACCGATTATTTCTTTTAGCATCTCAATTAGTTTTTTCCCAATTCCCCTGTTTTGATATTCTTTATCAACTGCTAAGTCTGACAAATAACAGCAATAAGAATAATCAGTCAATGCTCTTGCTATACCAACTAATTTTTTATCACTCCATGCAGAAATAATTATATCTGCATTTTCTATCATTCGTTTTATTCTTTCCAAATTATCATAAGGCCTTCTAATGCCAGAATTTCGAAAAACATTTGCAACATCTTCAGGATTTAATTCCTTTGAAAGTGAGTATTTTATTTCCAATTTTTCCTCCATAAATTTTAGTAAGGTTTGTGATTTTAGATGCATTTAACTATCGTATGGTTTTATAAAATTATTAATTGATTTTTGAAGATAGAAAATTAATTAACATATTTTTATAAACTTTTTATAAATTTTTATGAAAAACCAAAACATAATTATTGCTGAGAAAGATGAATATATAACAATTAACAATTATCATAAAAAACCTTTTCCTTCACTTTATTTTTATTTTTTCCATCTACTTCGAATTGTTGTTTATTGCAATCGTCAGGCAGTTAAAGGAATCTATGACGACGAAAAATGGATTTACTCTTCTCTCGATATGATGCGGGGACTCGAAAAAACGGGAATTAAATTTCACATTGAGGGAATGAACAATTTAAGGAAAGTTGACGGTCCTGTTGTTTTTGTTTCGAATCATATGAGTGTTCTGGAAACTTTTATTTTCCCATGCATAATTCATCCTGTTAAAAGAATTGTTTTTGTAATGAAAGAAGAGCTTGTAAGATTTCCTTTGTTTGGTCCAATCTCTGCAGCAAGAGATCCAATTTTGGTTTCAAGGAAAAATCCTCGAGAAGATTTAATGGCTGTATTAAATCAAGGGAGTGAAAAACTTGCAAATGGGAAATCAATAATAATTTTTCCTCAAAGAACAAGAACATTATTTATAAATCCATCGGGTTTTAATACACTTGGGATTAAATTAGCAAAAAGAAATAATGTGCCGATTATTCCGATTGCGCTTCTTACAGATGCATGGGGCAATGGAAAGTATCTTAAAGATTTTGGTAAAATAGATCCATTGAAAGAAGTAAAAATTTGTTTTGGAGAACCAATGTTTATAAGTGGTAATGGCAACGAAGAACATCAGAGAACAATCGAATTTATAAAAAGCAAATTAATTATGTGGGGCAGAAAGGATTTGATTCAAGAGTAATTCATATCAAAAAATTTTTCTCCAATAACTTCTTTTAACGCATTCCTAAACTTAACATTTACTTAACATTCAGTTAATAATGAGTTAACATTCCTTCTCTATGTTTGAGCAGCAAATTTAATTATGCAAGAGGAGGAGAAAGTGAGTAAATCGAACTATTCAAACAGCTTCAAAAGCATTTATCTTCTTTTATTGTACTTAATTCTTATGACAAATCCAGCGTATTCACAAAATAAAGTCAAAGGTTCCATAGGAGGGAAAATTGTTGATGAAACTACAGGCGAACCAATAATTGGAGCTAATGTAGTTCTCATTAATACAAACTATGGAGCTGCAAGTGATATAGAAGGAAATTTTGTTATATCAAATATAGAGCCAGGCGAATATGATTTGTTAATAAGTTACATATCTTATTCAAAAACAAAAATACCAAATGTAAAAGTAACAGCAGGGCAAAAAACAATTATCAATGTTGCATTAAAGCCGGAATCAATTAATATTGATGAAGTTGTAGTTATAAGTAAATCTGAAAATTCATACGAAGCTGCATTATTAAACAGACAAAAAAATTCAATCTCAATCAGCGACGGTATTAGTGCAGAGCAAATTAAAAAATCTCCAGATGCAACCTCAAGTGATGCACTAAAAAGAGTTACAGGCATTTCAATAGTTGATAATAAATTTATTTTTGTTAGAGGAACAAGCGAGCGATACAGCGATGCAAGACTTAACAATGCTCCACTTTCAAGCACGGAGCCGGATAAAAAATCTTTTGCTTTCGATATTATTCCATCAAATCTTCTTGATAATACTATAATTGAAAAAACTTATACACCAGATAAACCAGGTAATTTTTCTGGCGGGCTTGTCAACTTAAACACAATTGATTTTCCTGATAAACTAAAATTTAATATTTCATTTACTGGTTCTTATGTTCCCGATATAACTTTTTCTCAATTCTTAACTTATAATGGTGGCAAATTAGATTTTCTGGGCATTGATGACGGCACAAGAAGTCTTCCTTCAAGCATTCCTTCTGATTTAAGCAAAGGTAATTATTCTCCAAACCAAATTTTAGATTTTGCAAAATCATTGCCGAATAATTGGTCAACAAAATCTACCAAAGCACCTTTGAATGGCGGTTTTATGATTTCATTGGGAGACGGAGTAAGTTTGTTCGGACCGAAGTTTGGTTTTGTAACTGCATTATCATATCGCAATCAATTTAATAAAATCCATTTAGACAGAAACGAATACGAAGCAAGCGGTGAACCAAGATTTAATTATTCTGGTAATCAATATACATATTCAACTTTATGGGGAGGAATATTAAATCTAAGTTATAAGCTTACAGATTATCATAAATTTAGTTTTAAAAATACTTACAGTCATACATCAGATGATGAAGTCTCGGAGCTACAGGGCGCTCAGTATACTGATGCAGGCTCAGAACAAATTTTAACATCAATGAGATTTACTTCAAGAGAAGTTTATACTGGGCAGTTAAGCGGTGAACACTTTTTCAGTTCATTAAACAATTTACAACTTGAGTGGAAATTATTTAATTCAATTTCTCACAGAAATGAACCTGATTACAGAAGAATAATTTATTCACGTGAACTTGGCAGTGATAATCAATTTGCTGCATTATTAGGTCCACAAGTTAATCTGAAAAATGGCGGAAGATTTTATTCAAATCTTTCTGAAGATACAAAAGGAGTTAATCTTGATTTTTCTTTGCCTGTTTCAACTTTGAAATTAAAATTCGGAAGTAGTTATGAAAATAAAGATAGAGATTTTAATTCAAGATTAATTGGAACAATAATTAATGCACCTGGCAATGGTTATACGGATTTTAACTTATTGTATTTGCCAATAGATAAAATCTTTTCTCCTGAAAATTTCAGAAAGAATGGATTTTCAATTCAAGAATATTTGAATGGAACAAATAATTACAAAGCTGAACAAAATTATTTTGCAGCTTACTTAATGTTAGATCAAAACATTTCATTGTTTGATAAAGAGTTAAAAATAATTGCTGGGGCAAGATTAGAAAATTCAGTTCAAAGAATAAAATCAAGAGATCTATCAGACCAGAAAGATTTATTATTTGAATTAAAGAATATTGATATTCTTCCTTCAATTAACTTGATTTATAAAATTTCTAATGCTTCCAATATTAGATTTGCAGCAAATCAAACTGTAAACAGACCTGAATTAAGAGAACTTGCACCATTTGCATATTTTGATTTTTATACTCAAACATCCGTTCGTGGTAATCCTGATTTAAGAAGAGCTCTGGTTAAAAACTACGACTTAAGATTTGAAACCTATCCTGATATTGGAGAATTATTCTCAGCAAGTTTCTTTTATAAAGATATAAAAGATGCTATAGAGCAGGTAGTAGTTACTGGAAGTGCACTCGGTTCTGAAAGAACATTCATGAATTCTGAGATTGCAAAAGTTTATGGTCTTGAATTAGAAGCAAGATTTGGATTAAAACGCATAACAAAATTATTATCAAATTTTTCAATCAATACAAATTATACTTTAGTAAAATCTGAAGTAACAGTAAGGGGCACAGAAACAACGATTTCCAGAACAGGAAGACCACTTCAAGGTCAATCACCTTATGTTATAAATTTAGCATTATCATACAATACGCAGGATTACGGCACAACAATAAGTTTATTGTATAACCGTATTGGTGAAAGAATTATAGAAGTAGCAACAGCTTATGAAGATGATATAATTGAAAAACCACGTGATGTCATTGACCTTGTGATAAATCATAAATTGACAGAAAATATCGAACTTAAAGTCTCTGTCAAAGATATTCTTGCACAAAATAAAATTTTCATGCAGGGAAATAAAAAAGCAAGACTTGACAGCAACAATTCGTCTTTATCATTTAACATATCTTATAAATTATAAAAGGAGGTATTAATGTATAAGCAATTTCTAAAATTATTACTTTTTTCTTTAATTACTTTATCATCTTCATTTGCTCAATTAGCTTCTTACGATGAAGTATTAGAAGGAAATATCAATTCAGACAAAACACTGGATGCAAACAAGAAATATTTATTAAGAGGTTTTGTAAATGTTAATGAACCTGCTACTCTGACAATACCCGCAGGAACAATAATTTATGGAGAAAAATCATCTAAAGGAACATTAATTATAAATCGCGGTGCAAAAATTATTGCAAATGGGACCAAAGAAAAACCAATTGTATTTACCAGTCAAGAACCTGTTGGACAGCGTGCAGCAGGAGATTGGGGTGGTATAATCATAGCTGGAAAAGCAAAGTTAAATGTTCCTGGAGGAACAGCAGTGATTGAAGGAGGTACAGGAACAATTTACGGTGGTGGTGATAATCCAAATGATGATGACAGCAGCGGTGTTATTAGATATGTTAGAATTGAATTTCCCGGCATTGCATTCCTACCTGATAATGAAATTAATGGTTTAACATTAGCAGGGGTAGGCAGAAAAACTGTAATTGAATATGTTCAAGTTAGTTACAGTGGTGATGATTCATTTGAATGGTTTGGTGGAACAGTTAATTGTAAATACTTGATAGCTTATAAAGGTCTCGATGATGATTTTGATACAGATTTTGGTTACCGAGGTAAATGTCAGTTCCTTTTTGGTTTCAGAGACCCAAACATTGCAGATATAAGCGGCAGCAATGGCTTTGAATCAGATAATGATGGAACAGGAACTTTAAATGAACCAAGAACCCAGCCAATATATTCTAATGTTACTTTAATTGGACCATTATCCACTCCTGACTTCACACAATTTAATCCGAATTTCAAAAGAGGAGCACATTTAAGAAGGTCAACTCTTACTTCTATTTATAATTCAATTATTATGGGTTATCCAGTTGGACTTTTGATTGATGGTCAGAATTCTGCTGATGGCGCATTATCAAACAATTTACAAATTAGAAATACAATTATTGCTGGTTCTCAAACAGGCAAAAATTTAACTACCAATGTTAATAGTTTTGATGTAGCTGCATGGTTTAACAATACAGAATTTGGCAATAAAACATTTAATTTGAGCACAGATGTAAATTTGATTGATCCATTCAATTTATCTTCTCCTAATCCAGTTCCAAACAGTAATTCTCCTGCTGTTAATGCAGCAAACTTTAATAACGACAGATTAAATGATCCATTCTTTACAAAAGTAAATTATATTGGTGCATTTGCACCTGGCAGCCCACGCTGGGATGAAGGCTGGACAAATTATGACCCGCAGAATACAAATTATAGTGTTACAAGTTCAATTGAAGAAAGTGAATTTATTCCTTCTGAATTTGTTTTATATCAAAATTATCCCAATCCATTTAATCCATCAACAACAATAACTTTCAAATTATCAAAACCTGCTTATGTAAAATTATCAGTTTATAATTCTCTTGGGCAGTTAGTTGAAAATCTTGTTAGTGAATATAAAAATCCAGGAACATATTCTATTAATTGGAATGCTGAAAATTTATCAACAGGAATTTATTATTATTCTTTACAAACCGAAGGAAATACAATTTCAAAAAAGATGATGCTTTTGAAGTAACTCTCTCTCCTCTCTCTCTTTCCTCTGGCGTCTCGTTTTAAACCCGGCGGGGCGCCAGTTTTCTTCTCTAAATTTAACATTTTCTTAACATAACACTGCTAATTAAACAAGATAATTTTAATTATAATTGCATATTCTAATACGGGTTTATAAGAGGAGAGAGAGAAAAAAATGAAATTAAGTTTTCAAGCAATTATTGTGTTCATTCTTTTAACAAATTTATTGCATGCTCAAAATCTTCCGAAATTTAGCGGATTAATGTTCGGCGATTATTTTTATAACCTCAATCATCACAATTCCGCTGAAGAAGGAATGAATGGATTTCAATTTAGAAGAATTTTTATAACTGCAGATTATTCTATCTCTGAAAAATTCAATTCAAGGTTTAGAATTGAAGCAGATAATATTTCATTATTAAATACCACTGCCAGTAAAATGAATATGTGGGTAAAGGATGCTTACTTGGAATGGATTGATATTTTCGAAGGCTCAAGTTTATTTGTTGGAGTTTCTCCAACCCCGGCTTTTGAAATTTCTACAAGAATATGGAATCATCGATTTCTCGAAAAAACTATTCTTGATTATAATGGAATTGTTTCAAGCAGAGATATGGGAATGGATTTAAGAGGTAAATTATTGAGTGATGGTAAAATCAAATACTGGTTTAAGATTGGAAATAATGCGAATGCCGGTCCAGAAAACAATAAACAAAAAAGATTTTATGGATTGCTCGAATTTTATCCTCTGAATGATTTTATAATTACTCTTTATGGTGATTTTACAACTTTATCATCAATTTATGATAAATTTTCTAATTCAACCAAAAAAACTAATAGCTATGTTTTAACATTATTCTGTAATTATAAATACAATAGTTTTTCAGCAGGATTGGAAACATTATTCAGAAATATTAAAAATGGTTTTCAAAATAGTGCTCAATTAACCGATTTACATACTTATGGAATTTCTCTTTGGGCATATTATAATTTGAATAATAAATTTACACTTGTAAGCCGCTATGATTTTTATGATAATAATTCTAAAATTCACAATGATGATTATTCACTAATAATTCTTGCTTTTGATTATAAACCTGCTGCTCGCATTCATTTTGCCCCTAATGTTGAATGGAAGACTTATAAAAATGGAAGCTGTGATGATGTAATCCCAAGATTAACTTTTTTCTGGGAATTTTAAAAATTAAGAAGGAGGAAAAAAATGAAAATTAAGATAATTACTTTACTTTTGTTTTTATTGAGTTCATTTACATTAACTTCTGCACAAGTGCAATTAAATGCTGCAGGAGCCACATTCCCATATGTAATTTATTCAAAGTGGTTTGATGAATTTAAAAAATTAACCGGTATTCAAATTAATTATCAATCAATTGGAAGCGGCGGTGGAATTAAGCAGGTGATTGAAGGAACAGTTGATTTTGGTGCAAGTGATGGTCCAATGAGCGATGAACAATTAAAAGAAGCAAAACAAAAAAGAGGAACTGAAATTGTTCACATTCCTGCTGTTCTTGGTGCTGTAGTACTCAGCTATAACTTGAAAGAAGTTAACAAGCCAATTAAACTTGATGGTAAAACAATCGCTGATATTTTTCTTGGAAAAATTTATATGTGGAACGATAAGAGAATTGCTGCATTAAATCCCGATATAAAACTTCCTAATAAAAGTATAATTGTTGTTCATCGTTCAGATGGAAGCGGAACTACTTTTATATTTACAAATTATCTTTCAAAAGTGAGTGATGAGTGGGCTAAAAAAGTTGGCTATAATACATCAGTAAACTGGCCTATTGGTCTTGGCGGCAAAGGGAATGAAGGTGTTACAGGAGTAATTAAACAAACAGACGGAGCAATTGGTTATGTTGAATTAGCTTATGCAGTTAAAAATAACTTACCTTATGCATTAATTAAAAATAAAGCTAACAATTTTGTTGAAGCAAATTTTAAAACTGTTTCTGCAGCCTCCGATGGTGCATCGAAAAATATGCCTGATGATTTAAGAGCAATGATTACTGATGCAGATGGAAAAGATTCTTATCCAATCTCTGGATTTACATGGCTTTTAGTTTATAAAGACATGAAAGACAAAGCAAAAGCAGAGGCACTTGTTAAATTCTTAAAATGGGCAATGGAAAAAGGTCAAGCCTATGCTGAAGATTTATATTATGCACCACTTCCTGCATCTGTAATTAAACTTAATTTGAAAAAAATAAATTCACTTACACTTAATGGTAAACCAATTCGTGTAAAATAAATTATTAGACTAAATCAGCATGTTTGAAAATAAATCATACACCTTGATTAACGAAAAATTAAAGAAGAACAATTTCGAAGAAATAAGTAAAAAGAAAAAAATAAATTTAGGCGATTTTCTTTACGAAAAGCTTACTCTGATATTTGGAATTATTGTATTTCTTCTTGCAGTTCTTATGGGTTATGAAATGTATATCAGTTCGAAACTTTCCATTTCAAAATTTGGCTGGAAATTTTTAACAGAAACAACATGGGACCCAGTTGCAGAAATTTATGGAGCTCTGCCTTCAATTTTTGGAACTGTTGTTTCATCATTTCTTGCACTTTTAATTGCTGTTCCATTGAGTTTAGGTGTTGCAATTTATTTATCAGAGTTAGCTCCTCGCTGGCTTGAAAAACCTCTTTCATTTCTTGTTGAATTACTTGCCGGTATACCAAGTATTGTTTATGGTTTGTGGGGAATCTTTGTTCTTGTTCCATGGCTTCGTTCTGAAGTTCAACCATTTCTTTATGAACATCTTGGATTTTTGCCTTTTTTCAGAGGACCAATGTATGGTTTCAGCATGCTTGCAGCTGCAATAATTTTGTCAATTATGGTTCTTCCAATTATTACTTCAATTTCAAGAGATATAATGAAATCTGTTCCTTCAATTCAAAAAGAAGCTGCACTTGCACTTGGAGCTACCAAATGGGAAGCAACTAAAATTGTTCTTATGAATTCGAAATCTGGAATTCTTGGTGCAACAATGCTTGGACTTGGAAGAGCAATCGGGGAAACAATGGCTGTAACAATGGTTATTGGAAATAGACCAATTATTTCTGTGTCACTGTTTGATCCCGGTTATACTATGGCAAGTATTATTGCTAATGAATTTACAGAAGCAACCTCTGAATTATATCTTAGTGCATTAATTGAATTGGCTTTAATTCTTTTTGTTATTACTATAATAATTAATGCATCTGCAAGACTGCTTGTATGGAGTCTGGAGAAAAAATGGAAAAGAGTATAATGAATTATAAACGAAAACTAATTTATCGTAAGATTGTCAGTTTCATCATAATGAATTTAACATTTATTGCAGCATTGCTTGCAATAGTTCCTCTGGCATTTATTTTTTATTACACTGTTTCAAAAGGAATTTCTCACTTAAATCTTGAATTCTTTATTTCAATGCCAAAGCCAGTGGGGGAGCCTGGCGGAGGAATGGCAAATGCAATAGTTGGGACATTAATTTTGGTCGGTTTGGGCGGCTTGATTGGATTGCCAATAGGAATTATGGCAGGTATCTATCTTGCTGAATTTGGAAATAATAAATTTGGTTTTGTTCTTAGATTTATGACAGATGTTTTAAGCGGTATCCCATCAATTGTAATTGGTGTTGTTGCTTACACTCTGGTTGTAATTCCAATGAAACATTTCTCGGCTTTAGCAGGTGGTGTAGCTCTTGCAATATTGATGATTCCAACTGTAACAAGAACAACTGAAGAAATGATTAGATTGGTGCCTCATAGTTATCGAGAAGCAGGACTTGGTCTTGGAATTCCAAAATGGAAAACTTCTCTTTTCATTATTCTTAGAACAGCATGGAAAGGAATTGCAACTGGAATTCTGCTTGCTTTGTCTCGCGCAGCAGGCGAAACTGCTCCACTTTTATTTACAGCTCTTGGCAATAGATTCTGGTCAACAAATGTTTTTCAGCCGATTGCATCTCTTACAGTTTACATTTATGACTATGCACGTGCACCTTTTGAAGACTGGAATGAACAGGCATGGACTGCTGCTCTTGTCTTAATTTTATTTATTTCTATTTTCAGTATAATTTTTAGAATAATCACTAAATCAAAATATAAAGCTAATTAAGTTATGATTGAAACAGATGTAATTTCAAAATTATTATCATTACAGGAAGAAAAAGCAAAGAGATTTGAAGAAATTATTAAAGCTGAAAAACTTTCTGCATTTTTTGGAGAAGTAAAAGCTCTCGATGAAATTACTATTTCAATTCCTAAGAATAATGTTACTGCAATAATTGGTCCTTCTGGCTGTGGCAAATCAACTTTTTTAAGATGCTTAAATAAAATGCATGAAGTTGCTGGTGGTTCGATGTCAGGAAAAATATTTTATAAAGGAATTAATATTCAAAATATTGACCCGGTGATTTTAAGAAGAAATATTGGAATGGTTTTTCAAAAACCAAATCCTTTCCCGACAATGTCAATTATGAACAATGTTGTTGCTGGATTGAAATACAATGGAATAAATGATAAAAAGCTGTTAAATGAAATTGCTGAAATATGCTTGAAGAAAGTTGGATTGTGGGACGAAGTTAAAGATAATCTTAATCGCTCAGGTGCAAGTTTATCAGGCGGGCAGCAGCAAAGACTCTGTATTGCAAGAACAATTGCACTTAATCCAGATGTAATTTTAATGGATGAACCTACAAGTGCTCTCGACCCAATTGCTACTACTAAAATTGAGGATTTAATTTACGAACTGAAAAAAGATTACACAATAATAATTGTTACTCACAATATGCAGCAGGCTGCAAGAGTTAGTGATTATACTGCATTCTTTTACATGGGTAAATTAATTGAATTTTCTAACACAAGAAAAATTTTCACAAATCCATCTAACAAACAAACAGAAGAATATATTGCAGGAAGATTTGGCTGATGGATAACAATTTCAAAATAAAAGTCAAAAACCTGAATTTATTTTACGGCAAACTAAAAGCACTCAATAATATTTCTTTGAACATTAAAGAAAAAAAAGTTACTGCATTAATTGGTCCATCAGGATGCGGTAAATCTACATTTTTAAGATGCTTAAATAGAATGAACGACTTAATCGAAAATGTTAAAATTGAAGGTGATGTTATTGTTGATGGTAAAAACATTTATAAAGACAGAATTGATGTAGTTGAATTAAGAAAAAAAGTTGGAATGATTTTTCAAAAATCAAATCCATTTCCAATGTCAATTTATGATAATGTTGCATACGGACCAAGGATAAATGGAATTAGAAATAAATCAGAATTAGATGAAATAGTAGAAAAAAGTTTAAGAAAAGCCGCTCTCTGGGATGAAGTTAAAGATAATCTCAAAAAAAGTGGTTTATCATTAAGTGGGGGTCAACAGCAAAGATTATGTATTGCTCGTGCAATTGCAGTTGAACCCGAAATTCTTTTAATGGATGAACCAGCAAGTGCACTCGACCCAATTTCTACTACGAAAATTGAAGACC
Organism: Rosettibacter sp. KY25; assembly: GCF_057554405.1. NCBI lineage: Bacteria > Pseudomonadati > Ignavibacteriota > Ignavibacteria > Ignavibacteriales > Melioribacteraceae > Rosettibacter > Rosettibacter sp. KY25. The sequence goes on from NZ_BAAJAO010000013.1 coordinate 38,960, forward strand.
TCATTTTTGAGTTGAAAAATAATTATACTATTGTTATTGTTACTCACAATATGCAGCAGGCATCAAGAGTTAGTGATTACACAGCATTTTTTTATATGGGAAATTTGATTGAATATGCTGATACAGTTAAAATATTTACTGCACCAGAAAATAAACAAACAGAAGATTATATTCGCGGTCGATTTGGATAATTTCAAAAATTAAGGAAGAAAAATATGCAGGAACACTTTTTAGCAGAAATTGAAAGTCTTAAAACAAATTTAATTAAAATGGCTTCACTTGTTGATGAACAAGTTGAACGAGTTATCAATGCACTCGAAACAGGCAATGTTGAATTATGCAAAGGAGTTAAAGCACGAGATATCGAAGTTGATGCTTATGACAATCTTATTCAAGCACAATGCGAAAATCTTCTTGCCCTTTTTCAGCCAGTTGCTGCAGATTTAAGATTTATCATTTCTGCATTAATGATAAATAATCAACTCGAAAGATGCGGAGATATTGCAGTCAACATTGCACAAAGAATAAAAAAAACAAAAGATTATAATTCATTAATCATAGAAGCACAAATTAACGAAATGGGAAAACAAGCCCGTCAAATGTTAAAAAATGCAATTGATTCTTTTATTTATGGTGATAGCCAGCTTGCTGATTCTGTAATTAAAAATGATGAGGTAGTGGATAATCTAAATAAACAAGCATTCCGTTTTTTAGTATCGAAAATGCAATCAGATAGTAATTTAATTGAACCTGCTGCACATTTAATAGTTTTAACAAGACATATTGAAAGATTAGCAGATCATGCAACTAACATTGCAGAAGATTTAGTCTTTTATGTAGAAGCTAAAATTGTTTCTCACAAGAAGAAACTTCAAAAATTAGAAAAAAGAGAAGGGGAAGAATCACAAGAATTATAACTTTAGCTGGTTTAATTTAATTCTATACAATTATCAAAGTCATTAAAATTTACATTCCTTAAATCTCATCTCTAAAAAATTATTAAATTTCCAATAAAAAAATTCTTTGCTTTAGATTTTAGTTTTTTTATATTTAACACCAGTTCAGTGATTATTTATTAATGGGAATAATCAAACCAGAACGGCTTAAAACGGGTGATGTGATTGGCATAATTTCGCCAGCTTCTTCTCCAGATGATTTATCAAAAATCAATAAAGGAATTACATACCTCGAAAGTTTAGGCTACAGAGTTGAAGTTGGTAAAAATGTCGGTCAGCAAGAAGGATACCTTGCTGGTTCAGATACTCAACGACTTTCAGACCTTCACGATATGTTCAAAAATAAAAATGTCAAAGCAATTTTTACTCTCCGCGGCGGTTATGGCTCAACAAGACTTTTAGACAAAATCGATTACAAGCTTATTCGCAACAATCCCAAAATTTTTGTTGGACATAGTGATATAAATGCACTTCAAATGGCATTTTTAACAAAATGTGGACTTGTAACTTTTTCAGGTCCAATGGTTGCTGTTGATTTTCAGGATGAAATTAGTCCATTTACAGAAGAATTGTTCTGGAGAATACTTACTTCAAATAAAAAAATTGGAAAACTTCAAAATCCAAGAAATGAAAAATTTTTTGTTCTAACAAAAGGAAGAGCTCAAGGAAAAATTGTTGGCGGAAATTTAAGCATTTTTACTTCATTGATGGGAACAGAATTTTTTCCTCAACAGCAAATTAAAGGAGCAATTCTGCTTTTAGAAGATATAAATGAAGCACCATACAGAATTGACAGAATGTTAAATCAACTGCGTCTTGCCAAAGTTTTTAATATGATTAATGGGGTCATCCTTGGCGATTTTATCAATTGCTTTGAAACTAATTCTGAGAAAAAATCTTTTACACTTAATGAAGTGATATTTGAATATTTCAAGAAATTAAAAGTGCCCGTAATTTATAATGTAAGACATGGACATATTAAAGATAATATTACATTCCCATTTGGAATTAAATGTGTTATTAATTCTGGAAACAGCTCTATCGAAATTCCCGAAAGTGCAGTAAAATAATTTTATCAAAAATATTTCTTAAGAATCCCGCCTAAATCATTTCTCTTTTTTAAGAAAAAAATTTCAAAATGGTTCATTTTTAAGGTTTTTTTAGCTATGAATCAGACTGGTATATTTGTTGTGTGCAAAATCTAAACAATTTTATGGTGGGGCTATGGAATTTATAAATGAAGAATATATTTTTTCTTTATTAAATGATGATAAGCTGAATGATAAAGCACTTCAGAAAGATGTTATACAAAAAGCAAAAGAAGCAAAAGGTTTAACTCTAAGAGATAGTGCAGCATTATTAAATATTTCAGATAATGAAATATTGGAAGAACTATTTCATACAGCAAAAGAAATAAAAGAAAAAATTTATGGAAATCGACTTGTACTTTTTGCCCCGCTTTATGTTACAAATGTTTGTGTTAATAATTGCCTTTATTGTGCATTTCGAAGAGATAATAAAGAGTTGAAAAGAAAAACATTAACAATTGATGAAATACGAGAAGAAACGGAATTTTTAGTAAAACAAGGCCATAAAAGAATTTTACTTGTAGCTGGGGAAAGTCTAAAAAATTCTTCTCTTGATTATATCGGCAAAGCAATTCAAACAATGTATGATGTTAAAATTAATGGTGGAAACATAAGAAGAATTAATGTCAATACTGCTCCATTATCTGTAGATGGTTTTAAAGTATTAAAAAGTTTTGGAATAGGAACATATCAATGTTTTCAGGAAACTTATCATTACGAAACTTATGTGAAGATGCATCCTGATGGACCAAAAAAAGATTTCGCATGGAGACTTTATGCAATGGACCGAGCTTTGCAAGCAGGAATTGACGATGTTGGTATTGGAGCTTTATTTGGTTTGACAGATTATAAATTTGAAACTCTTGCAATGTTGAGTCATGCTTTTAATCTTGATGAAAAATATGGAATTGGTCCACATACAATTTCAGTTCCAAGACTTGAACCTGCGCTCAATGCTCCTATTTCTCATAAACCACCTTTTGCAGTTGATGATTTATCATTCAAAAAACTTGTTGCAGTTTTAAGACTTGCAGTTCCATACACTGGAATTATTTTATCAACAAGAGAAAGACCGGAACTAAGACGAGAGTTATTCAATGTTGGTGTATCACAAATTAGTGCAGGCAGCAGAACATCTCCAGGTGCTTATCGCGAATCTCAAGAAAGTTTGAATGAATACGAAATGCAGCAATTTCAACTTGGCGACCATCGTTCATTGGACGAAGTAGTCAAAGATTGCTGCGAACTTGGATTTTTGCCAAGCTTTTGCACTGCTTGCTATCGCTCTCAAAGAACAGGTGATAGATTTATGGAATTTGCAAAATCAGGAACAATTCATTTTATGTGCTCACCAAATGCTCTTTCAACATTTAAAGAATATGTAAATGACTATGCATCCGAAGAAACAAAAAAAGTTGCAGAAAGTTTTATTCAAAAAGAAATTGAAAAATTAGATGGACCAACCAAAACAAAAGCTCTTAAAATGATTGAAAGAGTTGATAACGGCGAACGGGATGTTTTCTTTTAATAAATTTTTTAAAAGTATAATTGAATGAACCTAAAAGAAATTTTACATAAAAAAGAATTAACAAGAGAAGAAATTATTTTTCTGCTTAGCTTAACTGAGCAGGAAGATATTCAAAAACTTTATGAACGCGCTGATGAAGTAAGAGCCGAATATTGCGGCGATGAAGTTCATCTTAGAGGCATAATAGATTTTTCAAATTACTGCGAACAAAATTGTCTTTACTGCGGCTTAAGAGCAGATAACAGTCATCTTCATCGCTATCGAATGTCACCTGAAGAAATTATTGAAACTGCAAAACAAATTATTAATTCAGGAATTTTTACTATTGTTCTTCAATCAGGTGAAGATAATTTTTATGATACAGATTTAATTGCTTATATAATTTATTCTATAAAACAAATTGCAGATGTTGCAATTACATTAAGTTTGGGAGAAAGAGGTTTTCATGAATATCAAACCTGGAAAATTGCTGGAGCTGACAGATATCTTTTAAAACATGAAACAGCAAATCCAAAATTGTATTCAATTTATCACTTACATCAGCAATTAAATGAAAGAATTGCTCATCTAAGATACTTGAAAAAACTTGGCTATCAAGTTGGTTCTGGTAATATGATTGGCTTGCCTATGCAGACAATCGAAGATATTGCTGATGATATTTTATTGTGCAAAGATCTTGATTTAGATATGGCTGCCTTTGGTCCTTTTATTCCATCGCCTAATACTCCTTATCGAAGTAAAAAACCTGCAAGTGTTGAATTAACATTGAAGACTATGGCAGTTGCAAGAATTGTTTTAAAATCTGTTCACATTCCAGCTACAACTGCTCTTGCAACTCTTGATGAAGATGGAAGAATAAAAGGTTTGAGAGCAGGGGCAAATGTTATAATGCCGGATTTTACACCATTTCCATACAGAGAACATTATCAGATTTATGCCAATCGAAAATGTATAAATGACGACCCAAAAGCATGTCGTGCATGTCTTCAAATGCAAATTGAATCAATTGGAAGAAAGATTTCTACCTCACGCGGGGATTCGCTTAAAATGCAGCTCAGCAGTTAATTTATTCTCCAAATTTTTTAGCTACTAATTTTGATTGTATATTTCAAGTAAGAATTAAAAATAATTCAGGGTTTATTATGAAATTGAATTATAAATTTTTTCTGATTCTTTTTTCATCTTTATTAATTTTTAATTGCAGTTCTAAAAGCGATAAAGATTATTTTAATGAAGCTTTACAAAAAGTTAAAGAAAAAAAATATCTTGAAGCTCTCAATGATTTTAATGAATTGTTAAAGAAGTATCCAGAAAGTAAATTCGCTCCGCAATCAATTTATGAAATTGCAAAACTCTATCATGCTCAATTGATTCCAAATCTCGGCAAAGAAGAATCATTAAAAAAAGCAATTAATTATTACAAGAAAATTTTTTATGAATATAAAAATTCGCCTGAGGCTGAAAGAGCATTGTTTGTTGCAGGTTTTATTTTTGCCAATGAATTAAATCAACTCGATTCAGCAAAATATAACTATGAATTGTTTATGAAAAATTTTCCAGAAAGTGAATTGACAAAATCTGTAAAACTTGAACTCGAAAATCTTGGTGCATCGCCAGATGAAATTTTAACAAAGAAGATGAAATCAAATGTCGATAAAAACTAAAGATGTAAAATCATTTCTTAATCCTGAAGTTATTGCTAAGATTGAAAATCTTGAATTAAGAGCAAGAATGATAGTAGAGGGATTTATGATTGGGCTTCACAGAAGTCCATATCATGGATTCAGTGTTGAATTCAGTGAACACAGACCATACATGCAGGGCGATTCACTTAAAAATCTTGATTGGAAAGTTTATGCAAAGAGCGAAAAATTTTTCATTAAGCAATATGAAGAGGAAACTAATTTAATCTGTCATATTTTTCTTGATGTAAGCAGTTCAATGAATTTCAAATATTCATCTCGATTTACAAAATTTGAATATGCAACAACACTTGCAGCAGCATTAAGTTATATAATGATTAATCAGCAGGATGCTGTTGGTCTTACAATTTATTCAGACCATATTCATTCTTATCTGCCTCCTAAATCAAATTTAGTCTATTTGAAAACATTATTCACAGAGCTGGCTAAGACAATTCCTTCTGGAAACACCAACACTTCAAGCTGCATTGATTCTGTTGTAAATAAAATAACTAAACGTGGATTGACAATTATTATTTCTGATTTTTTTGATTTCCCTTCAAATTCAGAAGGCGATATTGTTGATTCAATAATGACCACACTCAAACATATTCACTATAAAAAAAATGAAATAATTGTTTTCCAAATTTTAGACCCTATTGAAATGAACTTTGGATTTGACAGAGATTCAGTTTTTATCGACCTTGAAACAAAAGATGAAATTACAACTCAGCCCTATTTAATTCAAAAGGCATATCAGGATGCAATGAAAGATTTCTTAAGCAAATTAAAATCTGAATGCCTGAATTATGGAATTCAATATAATTTGATAGATACATCTACACCTTTCGACAGAGCATTGCTCAGTTATTTTTCAAAAAGAGCAAAATTGTTTTAATGCTTGCTAATGTTCTGATTCTGTTTTTTCAATATATTTATGATGTAAATAAGGAGAAATATTATGCCAGTTAAAGCAGGCTTTGTTTCGATAATTGGAAAACCAAATGTTGGCAAATCAACATTGATGAATGCTTTGATTGGAGAGAAATTATCGATAACTACTAGCAAGCCTCAAACAACAAGAAAGAAAATTATTGGAATTCTTTCTGCAGAAGATTATCAAATTATATTTCAGGATACACCTGGAATTTTGAATCCAGAATATCTCCTTCAAGAAAGAATGCTTGAATATGTTTTAGCTGCTGCAAAGGATGCAGATTTAATTTTGTTTATGATTGATATATCAACTGACCCGACAGGTGAAAAAACTTTATCAGATGAAAAAGTTTTTGAAATTCTTAAGGATAAAAAAATCAAAAAAATACTTTTGATAAATAAAATTGACCTCGTCAATCAACAGGTTGTAGAAAATTTAATTAATTCTCTCAGCGAGAAAAAATTTTTTGAAAAAGTAATTCCAATTTCTGCTGCTCAAGGTTATAATCTTCAAACTGTAATTGATACAATACTTGAGTATTTGCCTGAACATCCAAAATATTATCCTGATGACCAATTGAGCGATGAAAACGAAAGATTTTTTGTTTCTGAAATAATTCGAGAAAAAATTTTTGAAATGTATCATGAAGAAGTTCCTTACAGCACCGAAGTTGTTGTAGAAGAATTCAAGGAAAGAGAAAAAGGAAAAGATTACATTCGTGCAATTATAATTGTTGAAAAAGAATCACAAAAACCAATCATAATTGGGAAAAACGGGGAACTTATAAAAAAATTAGGTAGGCTTTCTCGTGAATCAATTGAAAGATTTTTGCAACGTGAAGTTTATCTTGAATTGTATGTGAAAGTAAGAGAGAAGTGGCGTTCAAAACCAAATTTGTTGAAATCTTTTGGATATGTTCCACCCGAAGAATAATTGTAATAGATTTTTCGTAAATCTGCTAATCAATCAACATATAGATGGATAATTCCAAAGAAAAAAAATCAACTCACCTTTTAGGCGAAGGTGCTTTACTATTGATGACTATTATCTGGGGCGGCACCTTTGTTATTGTGAAAGAATCTCTTCATGATATTTCTTCCATGCTGTTTGTTTCAATTCGTTTTGGTGTGGCTGCATTGATTATTTCTGCTTATCTGTTTTTCAAAAATTATAAACTTAATAAACAAGCTTTTCTTTCTGGAATTTTTCTTGGTCTTTTTCTTTTTCTTGGATTTATGTTTCAAACAATCGGATTAAAATACACAACAGCTACAAAATCTGGATTTATAACAGGTTCACTTGTTGTGATGGTTCCATTTTTACAGATGCTGATTGAAAAGAAAATTCCTTCTAAAGGAGCTTTAATAGGAACTCTTCTTGTTTTCATAGGAATTTTGTTTTTATCGAGCGGCGGCAGTTCAATAAAAAATTTTTTATCTGAACTCGGAAAAACATTTAATATTGGAGATACATTAACATTAATCTGCGCTTTATTTTTTGCTTTGCATGTGGTTTATATGGATATAATTTCTCCTAAACATGATTTCTGGATTTTATTCGTATCTCAGCTTATTAGTGTTTCGGTTTTTGCTTTTTTAATGTCGCTGATTTTCCATTTTAGTGCACTTGAATTAATAAAAATACAATTAACTTCAAATTTGTGGAGTGGACTTCTTTATACTTCATTGCTTGCAACATGTGTGAATTTTGGATTACAAACAAAATTTCAGAAAGTTGTAAGTCCTACTAAAGCAGGAATAATTTATTCATTCGAACCAATATTTGCAGCTATTTTTGCATTCTTTATACTCAACGAAAAATTCACTAATTTTGGTTTGCTCGGAAGTGCATTAATTTTTTCCGGATTGATTGTATCTGAAATATTCGATTTTGTCTATTCAAATTTTTTTAACAATTCAAATGGAAAACATTAAAAGAGCAGAAATAATTGTGAGTGGACTTGTTCAAGGTGTAGGATTCAGATATTTTGTTTATCGGCATGCACAAAATCTTGGATTAAAAGGTTATACAAAAAATCTTTATACAGGCGAAGTTTATACTGTTGTAGAAGGGGAGCCTCATTTAATTGAAGAATTATTTAATCGATTGAAAGTAGGACCAATTTCTGCCGATGTAAAAGATGCAATTATTAAGTGGAGCGAACCTAAAAACGAATTTAAAACATTTGAGATAAGATTTTGAATCAACAATTTAGAATTGGCTTTGGTTACGATGTCCATCCATTTTCTCGAGATAGAATTTTAGTTCTGGGTGGAATCGTTATTCCTTATGAAACTGGATTGGAAGGACATTCCGATGCTGATGTTTTACTGCACGCAATTTGTGATGCAATGCTTGGGGCACTTGCACTTGGCGATATTGGAAAACATTTCCCAAATTCAAGTGAGGAATTTAGAAATATCGACAGCAAAATTTTACTTGAAAAAACTTATGATTTAGTTCAACAGAATGGTTATGTACTTGGCAATCTTGATGCTACTCTTGTAATTGAAAAACCTAAAGTTTCTCCATTTATTAAATTAATGATAAAAGAAATTGCAGCTGTCTTAAAAGCTGATGAAAATCAAATTTCCATTAAAGCAACAACTTCCGAAAAACTTGGTTTTGTAGGAAGAGAAGAAGGGGCAGCTGCTTATGCTGTTGTTTTGCTCACCAAAAAAGAAAATTAATGTTCGAAAATATAATTTCTTACATAAGCACACTTGACAAATCTTTAATTTATTTAATCGTATTCTTTTTTGGATTTATCGAAAATTTGTTTCCTCCATCTCCAAGTGATATAGTTATAGTCTTGGGTGCAACTCTAATTGCAAGTTCAACTTTAAGTTTTTTGCCCATCCTGATGCTTGCCAGTATTGGAAGCGGAATTGGTTTTATTGTTATGTATTTCATAGGAAAATATTTGGGTGAAAATTTAATCCGAAATGGCAAATTAAAATTTATTAAGCCGCAGTCACTTGATAAAGCTGATTTGTGGTTTCATAAATATGGCTATAACATAATTTTAATAAACAGATTTCTGCCTGGAACCAGAGCTGTTGTTAGTTTTTTTGCCGGATTCCATCGCTTAAAAAAATTAAGAACATTTATTTATGCTTTTGTAAGTTCATTTGTCTGGAATACTTTATTAATTATGCTTGGAATATTTTTGGGTAACAACATTGAACTGATTGATAAATATTTAACAACATATTCTGATATAGCTTTAATTTTAACTCTGATAGTTGTCTTGTATTTTGTCATCAGATATTTTGTAAAAAAGAAACGAAAAGATGAAAATACTTAAGTCATTTTATCAGTTAACACCTGAAGAAAAAAAAATTAAAAAGAAAGAACTTCTTTATGGATTAATCAGCGGTGTGCTGCTTGGAATTTCATTCCCTCCTTTCCCTTTCCCGATTTTAATTTTTTTTGCTTTTATCCCTTACTTTTTTGTAATTGAAAAAAAAGAACAACTTGGGTCTATAAACCGATTTACATACTATACAATTTTCATCTTTACACTAATCACATTATACTGGGTAGGAAGCTGGACAAAAGAAGCTGACCCTTTTTTAATGATTTCTGGAGTTCTTCTAATGTTCATAAATCCAGCAATATTTTTGATTCCATCCACCATTTATTATTTCTCAAAAAAATCACTTAACAAAAAAATTTCGTTGTTTTTATTTCCATTCTTCTGGGTTGCATTTGAATATGCATACAGCATTACAGATTTAAGATTTCCCTGGCTTATGCTTGCGAATTCATTACCATATTTTAATTGGTTCATTCAAATTGCAGATATTATTGGTGCATATGGAATTTCGCTTCTGATTTTATTCATCAATGTGTTTCTTTATCTCTTTATTAAAAATTATCTCGAGAAAAAAAGAAATAATTTGTTCTATGCTGCTGCAGCAGTTTTACTTTTTGTAATTCCAGTAATTTATGGAATGTATAAAACATCAGTCTTCGAGCATTCATCAAGGAAAATTAAAGTAGGTTTGATTCAACCAAACTTAAATCCATGGGATAAATGGGAAGCAGGGAATTTAGATGAGCAATTAAATTTGTATTTATCACTTTCACAAAATGCAGTAAATCAAGGAGCAAAATTAATAGTTTGGCCCGAATCTGCATTGCCTGTTTATCTGCTTTCCGGAAATTATCCATATGAGGTGGAAAGAATTCATCAATTTGTAGATTCAAACAATGTTTATTTGATGACAGGAATGCCGGATGCAAATTTTTATTTTGATTTATCAAAAGCTCCTAAGGATGCAAAGAAAATCAAAAATAGTGATGTTGCTTATACTTCATATAACTCAATTTTGCTTTTTTCTCCATTCACAAGTTCAGTTCAAAAATATGGAAAAATAAAGCTTGTTCCTTTTGGAGAAAAAGTTCCTTTCGTTGAACAACTTCCATTTTTAGATGAATTAATTAAATGGCAGGTTGGAATTTCAAGCTGGAATGTGGGAAAAGAACAAACAATTTTTAATTTCATGAATATCAAAGCTGCGGGAGTTGTTTGCTTTGAGTCAATTTATCCAGATTTTGTAGCAGGTTTTGTTCAAAAAGATGCTGAACTTCTTATTGTTGTAACAAATGACAGTTGGTATGGATATTCAAGCGGACCATTTCAGCATAAAGAAATTGCTGCTTTAAGAGCAATTGAAAACCGCAGAACTTTGATTCGTGCAGCAAATGGCGGTATTAGCTGCATAATAGACCCGCTTGGAAGAACAATTAATGAAACAAAATTATTTAATAAAACAGAATTAACAGGTTATGCAGAATTAAGAAATGAAAAAACTTTTTTTACCGAATATCCGCTGTTGTTCCCTTATACTTCTTTATTTATTGCAATCCTTATTTTGTGTGTTTCTTTTATAAAAAAACTTATAACTTTCTTACACACTGGAAAAAATCCCAAATGATTTTACAAGTGTGCTCTTCTTAAATGTCAATCTGAATTTATCAAAAAACTAATCTTCTCTCATTTGTAAAACTGTAAATTATATGTCATTGAATGTTAATAAACTATATTTATTGCTAATTTTTTACATCAATTATTTTGAGATTTTATTATAGATATTTCTTAATTTTTGATTGAATCAAAACTGCATAATAATTGAGGCGCATTATGCAGGCTAAAAATTTTTTTGAATTAATTAAAAAATACTTTCCCCATTTAGCTGCATATTATTCTATATCAATTGGAGTTTTATATATATCAGCATGGAGGTTTGGGGGCGTGCTGTCCCAAATTTTCTTAAATGCAGAAATTCCTTTGAGAGCATTCTCTTCTTTATTTTTGGTCTTATGTGGATTAGCATTGCTATGCATGATTTATAAATTTCGATATAACAGGTTGATAATATTTATATTGGGAATTGTTCTATTTTTATCAGCAATTATTCTTGTATTAAACCATATTTTTGATTGGGGAATTAATTATTTCAATTTACTAATAAGTCCTTCCAACCAATTAATTTTTAGTAATAATATTAAGATGCAACCTCTAAGTGCATCTATAATTTTTTCTTTTCTAGGTTTAGTTTTTATTCTTCTTTCTTTAAAAATAAGTGTAAAATACCTGATAGAGTTTTTATTAGTATCAACCTTTACACTCGATATTATTATTATTACAGGCCAATTAACTAATTTATACGCAATTGGATCTAGCGGTGAATTTATTTATGAAACTTCTATCTTGTTAGCTATATCAACAATGATTTTAATTATCGGAATATTTTATTTGCACTTTTTGGAGAAAAAATTTACTGTAGAACAAAAAATATTTTCTGTTATAACACCAATACTTGTTTTTACTGTTTACATATTTTTCATTTTGATTGCATTATTTAACTCTGTAAAAGAAGCAACTAATTTAGTTAACCACACTCATCAGATAATAAATGGGATTAAAGATTTAGAACATAAACTTGACCATGCTCAATTATTGCTAAAAAGCTACGTTTTAACTGGTGAAAAAAATTATCTTGAAAAGTATAGTAATAATTTAAATTCTACATCATCAGCTATAAATGAATTAAAAAAACTTACATCCGATAACCCAATTCAGCAATCTTTAATAGAAAGGCTTAGTCATTTTTTTATAACAACAACAAAATTATCTTATACTTTAAATGAAACAAGTGATTCAGAAATTAATTTAATTGAAGAAACAATAAATAAATTAACTGACAGCATCAGGGCGTGTAGCAATAAACTTTTAATTAACGAAGAGAATTTAATAAAAAGCAGGCAAAACCTTGAAGCACAAAAAATTTCGAAAACCAAAACAATGATTGTATTAATATTTATTCCTCAAATAGGTTTACTGGTTATAATGTTTTTTACAATAAAATATGGATTAGAAGAAAGAAGAAAAACCGAAGAGAAACTCATGAAATACAGCGAGGATTTGGATATCAGAGTAAAAGAAAAAACTAAGTTATTATCTGAAAGTGAAGAAAAATTTAAAAGATTATTTCATTCTGTCCCTATAGAAATGGCTTTACTTAATGATAAGGGTATTTTTATTGATGTCAATAATACTTGGTGCGAATCTTATGGATTTACTAAAGAAGAAGTCATAGGCAAAACAAGTTTTGAGATTGGAATAATAGATCAAAAAAGTTATGAGAAGCTTCGAGATATAATAAAAACAAAGGGATATGTTGAAAATTTAGAATTGAATCTAAAGACCAAAGAGGGGAAAAAACTTGTTATTCTTTTATCGAATAAAAAAGTAAAAATTGGCGGAGAAGAATTTTTTATTTCATCAGGCGTCGATATAACAAAAAAGAAGCAAGAAGAACTGACTAATGTAAATAAAGCCAAAGTATTAAATGCATTAATACGCGGTGAAGAATTAAATAGTATACTTGAATTAATAGTTCGTTTAGTAGAAGAAGAAGATTCAACAAAAATTTGTTCAATTCTTCTTTTAGATGAAGACAGAAAACATTTTCGAATAGGCGCTGCACCTAATATTCCAGATTTTTATAAAGAAATAATTGAAAAAGAAGAAATAAAAGAAAATGCTGGTTCAAGTGGAACTGCTGTTTTTTCAAAGAAGCGTATAATTGTTGATGATATTATGACCCATCCTCTTTGGATTCCATATAGAGATATTGCTAAGAAGGCAAATTTTAGGTCATGCTGGTCCGAACCTATTATAGATGACAAAGACAATGTAGTAGCAATATTTGAAATTTATCATCATGAACCTAAAGTTCCAACAGAAGAAGAATTAAAACTTATTGAATCAATTACTGATTTAATTGGTATAGCAATTATTTATAAAAAAAATGAAGAATCATTAAAGAAATTCTATGAAGAACTTGAAGAAAAAGTAAAAGAAAGAACCCAGCAATTAACGGAATTAAATAAAGAACTCGAAGCTTTTAGTTATACTGTTTCTCACGACTTAAGAGCTCCATTAAGACATTTGAATGGATTTATTGAATTATTAAAAAATAGTCTTAAAACTTCTGATGAAAAAATTATTAGGTACATTAACATTATTTCAGAGGCATCTAAAAAAATGGGTCAATTGATAGACGACCTGCTGGCATTTTCTCGTATTGGTAGAACTGAATTGAAGAAAACAGAGGTCGATATTAATTCTATAATAAATGAAGTCCGTATAGAATTAGAAAATGAAACAATTAATAGAAAGATTGAGTGGAAAATTTCAAATATGCCAAAAGTAATTGCTGATTACGCATTATTGAGGCAGGTCTGGACAAATTTATTATCTAATTCCATAAAATATACTAGCAAATGTGAAGAAGCTGTAATTGAAGTAAGTTGTAAAGAAATGGATGATTATTATGAATTTTCTGTAAAAGATAATGGCGCTGGTTTTGATATGGAATATAAAGATAAATTATTTGGTGTCTTTCAAAGACTTCATACTGTATCAGATTATAGCGGCACGGGTATAGGACTTAGCATTGTTAAAAGAATTATTAATAAACACGGCGGAAAAATTTGGGCAGAAGGAGAAGTAAATAAAGGGGCCACTTTTTATTTCACATTACCAAAATAAAATGGAGTTACAATGGGCAAATTAAAACCAATACTTTTAGCAGAAGACAATCCCAATGATGTAGAACTTGCACTCGAAGCATTGAGACAACACAATATTGCAAATCGAATTCATGTTGTTAGTGATGGAGCAGAAGTTCTTGATTATTTATACAGAAAGGGTAAGTATTCAGAAAGAGAAAAAGAAAATCCTGCTTGCATTTTATTAGACCTGAAGATGCCCAAAGTAGATGGCTTAGAAGTATTAAAAATAATAAAGAATGATTCTGAATTAAAAACTATTCCTGTTGTAATGCTTACTTCTTCTAAAGAAGAAAAAGATATAGTTGATAGTTATAACTTAGGTGTAAATGCTTATGTTGTTAAACCGGTAGGATTTGAAAAGTTTATTGAAGCAATTAGTAATCTTGGTTATTTCTGGGCAATATTAAATGAGCCTCCGCTTGAGAGAGAGTAGAATAATTGTATTCCATATACAACTCTAATAATTGAGGATTCTCTATGAAAATTCTTATTGTTGATGACGATTCAATAATGATTCAATATATAACTGAATCATTACAAAGTAAAATTAATGATATTGATATTGAAGGTGTAACATCTGCAGAAGATTGTCTGGAATTAATCCAAAAGAAAAGATATGATATTTTGTTAGTAGACCATATCATGCCAGGTATGAACGGACTTGAATTAATAAAAAAAATTATGAATCTAAATTATAATGTGCCTATAATATTTCTTACCGGCTATGGCGATATAAACGTTGCTATTCAAGCTCTTAAATATGGAGCCGTAGATTATATTAATAAAAATAAAATCGAGATTGATGAATTAGCTCTGTTAGTAGAAGATGTTTACAATAAGTATTCATTGCATAAATTGCCAACAGAAAAATATATACCCGAAGTATATAATGTACTTTATATTGAACATGATGAAAATGATATTGAGCTAACAGTAAATTATATAAAGAAGGAAGCTAAAAACATAAATTTAACCGCAGTAAAAACTGCTAACGAAGCTTTTCAATTACTGGAGAAGATGCCTTTTGATGTCATACTCATAGATCTATTGATGCCCGAATTGAATGGTATTGAAATATTTAAAAAACTGAAAACCTCGGGTTATGATAAGCCTGTAATAATTCTAACAGGAAGCACCGACGAAGAATCGGCAATAACTGCATTAAAACTAGGAGTTTATGATTATATAATTAAGAGAAAAAATTATTTGTTACAACTGCCAAGTGCAATTGAACATGCATATGCGATATATAAACTGAAATTGATGAATGAAGAAAAACAAAATCAAATTATCGAGCTGAATAAAAAATTAGAAGAAGCTCTTAGAAAAACATACGAAGAGAAAATAAAAACCGAACAACAATTAATATTAACTCAAGAAAGATTTAAAGATTTATTCTATTCTAATCCAATCCCAATGCTAATTATTGATGAACGAACTCAAAAATTTATCGAAGTAAATGATGAAGCAGTAAAATATTATGGATACACCAGAGATGAATTTCTTAAGATTACATTTAAAGAAATTTGCATGGATGAAGATTATCCTAAATTAATTAGCTCTAATGATGAAGTTTCTGTTATAACACATTTATGCAGACAAAAGAAAAAAAATGGAGATATAATTTTTGCAGAAATAAAATCTAATTTATTAGGAGAAACAAAAGAACATAAATTAAAACTAATCGCTGTATATGATTTAACAGAAAAAATAAAACTTGAAGAAGAGTTAAAAGAAGAAGAGGAATTATTTAGAACATTAGCAGATACTACCACTACAGCAATTTTTGTTTACAAAGGTGAAAATTTTGTTTATGTCAATAAAGCAGCGCAACGAATATCAGGATACAGCGAAGATGAATTATTAAATATGAAATTCTGGGATATTGTGCATCCAGAGTTTAGAGATTTGGTAAAACTAAGAGGGCTTGAAAGACAACAAGGTAAGAACATTCCTTCGAACTATGAATTTAAAATTATTTGCAAAGATGGAACTGAAAAATGGCTCGATTTTACTGCTGGAGGCATTAAATGGAAGGGTGAGATAGCTTCCATTGGGACTGCATTTGATATAACAGAAAGAAAAAATGCAGAAGAAGAAGTTAAACGCAACGAAGAAAGATATAAATTATTTTTTAATAATGACATTTCGGGTGATTTTGAATTTAAACCAGATGGAACAATTTTAATATGCAACGATTCCCTTCTTAAAATCTTAAAATATGATAACAAAGAAGAAATTTTAAATAAGAATGTAAAAGATTTTTTTGTATCAGATGAAGTTAGGAAAAGTTTATTTGAGGAAATTCAAAAATATGGCAGAGTGCAAAATCGTGAATTGGAATTAATTGCAAAGGATGGCACTATTATAAATGTTATTGAAAATGTAGTGGGTGTTTTTGATAATAATAATAATCTTGAAAAAATTGTAGGTTACATTTTTGATATTACTGAAAGAATAAAAGCAGAAAATGAGTTAAGAAAGAGTGAAGAAAAGTTTCGTAAAATGTTTGAAACTGCAAACGAAGGAATAATGATTATTGATGAAAATAATTTAATTTCTTCTGTAAATAAAAAAATGGCAGATATGCTGGGCTATGAAATAAATGAGTTAGTTGGAAATAAAATTACATCATTTTTACCAGAGGGAGAAATAGAAAGTTTTTTAAATGAAATTGAGAAAAGAAAAAAAGGGGAATTAGCACAATTAGAAAGAAAGTTTGTAAAAAAAGATAGTTCCATAATTTATACATTAATTTCTGCTTCACCTTTCATTGATAATGAAGGTAATTATAAAGGCAGCTTTGCAATGATTACAGATATAACTGAAAGAAAAAAGATGGAGCTCGATTTAATATTAGCAAAAGAAAAAGCTGAGGATTCTGATAAAATGAAATCTCTTTTTCTTGCTCAAATGTCTCATGAATTTAGAACCCCACTTCATACAATTTTAAGCTATCTTTCTTTGCTACATGAGGATTTAACCAGCAGAAATATAAGTGATATTGATTTTTATTTTAATTCAATTGATAGTGCTTCAAGAAGATTAATCAGAACTGTTGATATGATACTGAATATGTCGCAGCTGCAGGTAGGTTTCTATAAACCGAACTTTAAAGAAATAAATCTTATTGATGATATTCTAAAAAAAGTGATTAACGATTTTATTACAGCAGCAGAAGAGAAAAATTTATATATAAAACTTCTTTCAAGAACAAAAGAAACTAAAATTTTAGGTGATGAATATTCTCTTACTCAATTATTTGCCAATCTTATTGATAATGCAATAAAATACACAAGGGAGGGGGGCATTACCATCACAACATTTTGTGAAAATGAAAATAATCTTTGTGTATCAATTGAAGATACAGGTATAGGAATTGCAAAAGAATATTTGCCTAAATTGTTTGAACCTTTCTCTCAAGAATCTACTGGTTATACAAGAGCATTTGACGGTGTTGGATTAGGAATGTCACTTGTCAAAGAATATTGTAAAATAAATGGTGCTGAAATTCAAGTTGAATCAGAAAAAAATGTAGGCACAAAGATTACAATTATTTTTAATAGAGGGTAAATATTATGGAAGCAATGAAAAAGTTATTGATATTTGAGGATGATGTATTAAATCAAAATTTATATCAAACTTTATTTAAAGATGAATACCAGATAGTAATTTATTCCTCATTTGAAGAGTTTATTGAAGATAACTTAGATTGGGATTTTGATGCCGTGATAATGGATTTATCATTAAAAGGAAATCGCGATGGAATTCAAATTATGCAATATTTAAGGTCAAACGAGAAATTTAAAAACTTGCCTATTATTTGCATAACTGCTCACGCATTTCTCAAAGATAAAGAAAATTGTAGAGAAACGGAGCAGATGCTTATATAGCAAAACCATGCACGAAAAAAACTATTTTCTCTGCATTAGAAAAATATATCACTGAACGAAAATGATTTATTTGATTATAATAAAATAAAAGTGAGGCATTTTTTAAAATTATTTTAATTATCAGCCATGAAAGAAAAATTAAAAATTCTTCATCTCGAGGATAACTTGAACGATGCGGAACTTATTAAAGAAATGCTTCTAGCTGGTGGTATTGATGCAGAAATCGTTGTAGTGAGCAAAAAATCTGATTTTTTGCAATTGATTGAAGACAAAGATTTCGATATGGTAATATCTGACTATAACCTCCCAGAATTTGATGGATTAAAAGCATTAATTGAAACTCAGAAAAAAAGAAAAGATATACCTTTTATTTTTTGCTCAGGTACTATTGGCGAAGAAAGAGCGGTTCAATGCTTGCAACTTGGTGCTATGGATTATGTACTGAAAGATAGAATGGATAGGCTTGTTCCGGCTGTGCGTAGAGCATTGAGATTAGTAAATGAAATGAAAAAAAGAGAAGAAGCTGAAAACTTTTGAGAAGAGTGATGCTCGCTGTTGAAAATACTAATGATGCAATTATGATGACTGGTGTAGATGGAACAATTATTTATGTTAATCCATATTTTACTAAAATGTATGGATGGTATAGAAATGAAGTTGTAAATAAAGCTACTCCAAGAATTCTTAAAAGCGGATTACATCATAAAGAGTTCTACGAACAATTATGGAAAAATTTATTGGAAAATAAGCATGTTGTAGTTGAAATGACTAACCGGACTAAAGATGGCAAATTAATTGAAATCAAAAATCTTATAAGTTCTATTTTTGATGAAAATCATAATTTAATTGGATATGTAGCAATTCAAACTGATATTTCACTAAGAAAACAATATGAAAGAGAATTGATTAAGGCAAAAACAGAAGCTGAAGAGATGAGCAAGTTGAAAACTTATTTTCTATCTAATATGAGTCATGAATTTAGAACACCTTTGATTTCTATACTCGGTTTCTCAGAAATTCTTTTGAATGAACTCGATAATCCAGAACATAAAGAATCTGTAAAATATATTTATGATGCCGGATTAAGATTACAAAAAACATTGAATGATTTACTTGTTTTGACGGAAATAGAAAGAGGGAAATTAGAGGTAAAACAAGAAAAATTTAATCTGGTTGAATTTATTAAAAGTATTTCTGATGAATATAAAAAGAGTGCGGAAAAGAAAGGATTAATATTCAAATTAATAATAGACACTAATGAAGTATGGATTAACACAGACCGCAATTTGTTAAAAAATACTATAGATAATATTGTTGATAACTCAATCAAATTTACATTAAAAGGAGGAATTTCAATTAATATCAGGCTTGAAGAAAATGATAAAAATTGTTTTGCTATAATAAGAATTGTTGATACAGGTATTGGAATCGAAAAAGACAAGTTGGAAAAAATATTTATCCCTTTCCGTCAGGAAAAAGAAGGTATGAGTCGTCCTTTTGAAGGAATGGGCTTAGGATTGTCAATTGCAAAGCAAATGGTTGAAAGATTGAATGGTTCTATTTCAGTTCAAAGTCATGTAGGAAAAGGAACTATGGTTATTCTTAAATTGCCTGCTATTCAATCTGAAAAAAAGTTGATGAAAACAATTGATTATGGAAAAGAATTGATCTCTGAAACTCTGATAACGAAAAAATCTACTAAACCAGTTGTTCTTGTTGTTGAAGATAACATAGGTAATAGAAAAATATTTCAAAAATATTTAAGTAATGATTTTGATGTAGAAGAAGCCGAAGATGGAATAACTGCAATTGCAAAAGCAGAAATAAAAACTTATGATGCAATTTTAATGGATATTAATCTTGGAGCAGGCATTGATGGCATTGAAACTTTTTCAAGAATTCGAAAATTGCATGATTATAATAAAATTCCAATTATAGCTGTTACAGCATTTGCCCTGAAAGAGGATAAACAAAAATTTTTAGACCATGGTTTTACAGATTATTTACAAAAGCCTGTTGTAAGAGAAGAATTGATTAATTTGATTAAGAAATATTTAAGAAAAGAGAGCAATAATTAAACTATTCTTATTAGTTAATTTTTATGTTAAAAAACTCATGAGGAACATATCCATAAGTTATACATTCAATGTTGACAGCAATACTAAGAATCATAATTTCATCCCAATTATATTTTATTCTTTATAATGAATTAATAATGAAATTGCTAATGTCAGTATTATCCAATCTATTTTATTAATTTTGAAATGATATTAAAATCACTTAATACAAATAAGGAACAACTCTAATGAAAAAAATTATTGACTTAAGAAGTGATACAGTTACAAAACCATCGGAAGGAATGAGAAAGGCAATGTATGAAGCTGAGGTTGGTGATGATGTTTACAAAGAAGACCCAACTGCAAACGAACTCGAACAATATGCAGCTGAGTTGCTTGGAAAAGAAGCTGCTCTTTTTGTTCCAAGCGGTGTTATGGGAAATCAAATTTGTCTTAATGTTTTAACTCAGCCTGGTGATGAAGTGATTTGTGAAAAAGATGCTCACATTTTTCAATATGAATCTGGTTCTCCTGCAGCATTAAGCGGTATTCAGCTTTCATTAGTTGAAGGAAATAAAAAAGGAATTTTTACCCCAGAGCAAATTGAGCCTTTGATTAGACCTGCAAGTGCATATTACATGGCAAGAACTAAAGTAATTGAAATAGAAAATACACACAATCGTGCAGGAGGCACAATTAATCCTATAGACAATATTAAAGCAATTTCAGAACTTGCAAAAAAATATAATTTATTTATGCATCTCGATGGTGCAAGAATTTGGAATGCGTCTGTTGAAACAGGTATAACACCTTCACAATATGCATCATATTTTGATTCTGTTTCTTGTTGTCTTTCAAAAGGATTGGGTGCCCCAATTGGTTCTATCATAGCAGGTTCAAAATCATTTATTCAAGAAGCATATCGAGTTCGAAAAGCTTGGGGTGGAGGAATGCGTCAAGTTGGAATTATTGCTGCTGCTGGTTTATATGCTCTTAAAAATAATTTTAACAGATTAAAAGAAGACCATGAAAAAGCAAAATTACTTGCTTACAATCTTTCCCAAATAAAAAATATAAACATCGATTTAGAATTGGTCGAAACAAACATTGTTATCTTTTCGCTTAAGAATATTTCGGTTGATACATTTCTTTCAAAATGTAAAGAAAATGGTTTACTTCTTGGAACGGGAAAAATAGGTGTTGTTAGAGCTGTAACACACATGGATGTTTCAAAAGATGATATTGAGATGGCTTCCAAAATTATAGAACAAATTCTGAAGTGAGTTAATGAAAATATTTTTAAAATAATTTCTGAAGCCTTGCGTACTTGTGTTAGATATTTTTTAATAAACAAAAAATATAATTACAGCAATTGTTACACTTGCAAATACAAATCTTGATACAGCTGCGGGATATTTCATTTTCAAATATCCCCAGCCTTTAGCTGTTAAGACCATAAGTATCCCAAGTAATAATGCTATTACCAAACATTGAACAATATTTAATGTGGGACCAAATAAATCAATTATATTCTTTCCTTCCCAAATTCTTAAATACAGTAGTTTTAGGTGCAGCCAGTAAACAAGAAGTGATTCCCTGCTAACATCAAGGATGAATGATTGATTTTGGTTAAATCTTTTTAGATAAATCCAGCATAGACTAAGTAAAGCCAAAATAATTCCAAGTCTCTGCAGAAAGAAAAAATAATTTGGTTTTACATTAACCCATGATTCTGGAAATAAAAGATTTAAGAATGTTACCCCAGTAATAAAGAAGATTGAACCAGCTATCAAAATGTTTTTTATAAAATTTTCTTCACCAATCTTTTCTTTTGCTTCTACATAATATTTGCCAATTAATGCACCAGTGAAAATGAATGCAAGCCATGGAAACAATGGGAAAAGTGAACCATACTTTCTGTTGAAATAATTTGCAATTCCTAATGGGAAATATTTTGTGTAATCAGTATTCCATGCTATAGGTGAATAAACAAGAATAAATAAATCAAGAAGAATGATTGTGCTGTAATAAATTTTATCTGACTTTATTAATAGTCTCAAAAGAAGTAAAATTATTAATCCCACTGCAATGCATTGCAAAATGTCTACTCTTAAAAATTCTCTTATCATGTGCGGGTAATCGGGATTAGAAATTTTTCTTAATGATAAATAAGTAGCATGAATAGAATAACCGGCAAGAAAAATCAAAATTAATCTTCCAAATTTTTTCCAAAATTTTTTCCCAAAACTTCTTAATTCCTCCAATCCTTTTTGAAGTGAAAGAACAAAAACCATTCCCGATGTAAAAGTAAAAGCAGGGGCAACCAATCCATTTATGTAATTTAAAATTTCAAACCAGCTCTGAGTTTTTATTTCTGGATTAAGTAATGAATTTACTACATGCACTTCAATCATAATTAGAAGTGCAATACCTTTCAATAAATCAATAAAAAGCGCACGATTCGATTGTGTCAAAATAAATCTCAGCTTTTTATATAATTAATTTCGATATTTTTTATGCAAGTTAAAAATGTTTTTTAATGATTTGTAAAAATTTTTTCTGAGAATATTTTTTAATTTTTATAAAAAGAAAAAATTGCTAATTTTTAGCATATATTAAGAGGTGCATATGAATCTTGTATTCGACATTGAAACTGTCGGATACGAATTTGACACACTATCAGAATCTCAGCAAGAATACATTCTCCGCTATGCAGAACAGGAAAAAGATGAAATCAGGCGAGAAGAGAAAATTGAAGATGCAAAGCGTTACTTAAGTTTGTATCCCTTCACAGCAAAAATTGTTGCAATAGGAATGCTCAATACAGAAAGTGAAAATGTAATGGTGTTGTATGAGAGCGAACAAAAAGAAGAATGGAAAGCGGAAGAAAGAAAAGCTACATACAAATCGATGATAGAATCAGAGATGATTTCGTATTTCTGGGATTGCGTTAAAAAGGTCGATAAGATTATTACATTTAATGGGAAAAATTTTGACGTGCCTTTTATAATGCTTAGGTCGGCACTCTTAAAAATAAAACCAAGTAGAAATTTAATTAAGAGCAAATATGATTCTTCAAATCATATCGATTTACTTGAGCAACTTACATTTTATGGAATAACAAAAAAATTCAATCTCGATTTCTACTGTCACGCTTTTGGAATTCAATCTCCTAAATCAAAAGGAATAACTGGAATGGAAGTAAAAGAATTATATAAAGCAGGAAGAATTAAAGATATTGCTGTTTACTGCGGCGAAGATGTAAGAGCAACTTATAACTTATATAAAATTTGGAATGAATACCTGAATTTTGCATGAAAAATTTTTAATAAAATGAAATTAAATGAAGATAAATATTATTATCTGCGTAATATTAAGATTAGTATTGTGTTGAGTCTATTACTAATAATTGCCTCATTTTTAATTCTGCCAAATGTTAAACTCAATCAAAGAAAAATTTCTTATTACCAAGAGCCGGTAATTAAATTACTTGAAATACCACAAACAAAATTGTCACTTCCTGCCAAAACAATACCTGCACAGCCCAAATTGAATATGCTTGTGGATGAACCTGAAATTCTGCCTGATGTAATTTTATCTGAAAATGAATCAAGTAACTCAAATCAACAGTTGACAAATCATCAAACAGAAACAATCAAAGCAAATGACGAAAACATAATATTTTTTCCTCAACAAACTTTAGAAATCCTCCCTGTAAATCAAGGAATTAAAGGAATAATAAAATTCGAACTTCAGATTGATGAAAATGGTGAAGTAAAAAATTATAAGATAATAAGCAGCACTATAAAGTCAGAAGAAAAAATATCAGAAGTAATTAATGCCGTTTTGAAATCAAAATGGCAGCCAATGCCTGATGGCAAAGAATATATTATTGAAAAAATATATCAGTTTAATTAAAAAATGTTGTTGCTGTAATGATATAATTACCTTAATTTAACTTCACCATTATGGAGGAAAGATGAATTTTTCAAAAATAATTCATTTCCTCGAAACAAATATTCCCTCCCTGTCAAATGCTTACTACGAACAGGTGATGCAATCAGAATTCATGAAGACCTACCAGAAGTTTGATAAAGCAAAAGTTATTGAAAGAGCCGAAAAGCTTTTTCTTAATTTCGTTGACTGGCTTAAAAAAGGAGCTTCTAATATTGAAGCTGAAAAGTATTTTGAAGATGTAGGCGCGGAAAGATTCCGCGAAGGGTTTCCCTTAACTGAAGTAAATTATGCTCTCTATACAACTAAAAAAGTTTTCTGGAGCTATATTGCCTGGAAAGAAGAATTGTTCGAAGGATTGGATTTTGTTAACACAATTGAATACATAACAATTTTGAATAACTTTTTTGACCTTGGGAATTTTTACATAACCAAAGGTTATATTCAGGAATTAGTAAATAAAATCGACGAATCTTCCCAATACTCAAAAGAGGAAATAAAAAAATTTCTTTTTAATCAATAAAAAATTCCTGTTAATTCTCTTTAAAAAATAAAAACAAAATTAGGAGGAAGTTATGAATGTAAAGAAACTGATTATTGCTTTTGTAGTTGTTTTTGTTGTTCTGGAATTAACAAATATGTTGATTCATAATGTTATTCTGGCATCAACATATGCAAAGGAAGAAATATCAAAAGTATTTCGCCCTGTAGATGAAATGCAGGCAAAAATGTGGGTTGGAATTGTAGTAGATGTAATTTGGTCTTTCTTCTTTGTATTTATTTTTGTTAAAGGTTATGAGAATAAAGGCTGGCTCGAAGGTCTGCGTTATGGAATTTATATTGGACTGTTTATGAGTCTGCCTGCTGCTTATTATCAGTATGTTGTTTATCCACTTCCATATTATTTAACATTCCAGTGGTTTGTTTATGGATTTATTCAATATGTGATTCTTGGAATAATCACATCTTTAATTTATAAAGCAAAAGAAAAACCTGCCGAGACAGCTTCTGAGTAAGTTTTTCAAGGGTGTAGCTTTGCACCCTTTTCTATTTCAATTATTTATCATAATCTTGCGTTTGAAAAATAATTTAATAATTATCTTATGTATGACATTGCAGGAGTAATATTATCAGGCGGTTTTAGTCAGAGAATGGGAACAAATAAAGCTCTGCTTAAAATTGATGATAAAACTTTAATAGAAATTTTGTATGAAAGAATTAGTTCAATTTTCGAAAAAATTGTAATTAGCACAAATTCTCCTGAAGATTATGATTTTCTAAAATTAGATAAGATTAAAGATGTTTATCCAAATCTTGGTCCTCTCTCGGGAATTCATTCAACTTTATCTGAACTTGATGTAGAAAAAATTTTTGTTGTTTCATGTGATAATCCATTTATTACCACAAGTTTAATTAATCACCTTCTTAAAGTAGAAACTGATGAATTAATTGTTGTTCCTAAAGCTGAAGGAATTATTCATTATTCAATTGGGATTTATTCAAAGAAATTGTTGCCTATTGCCGAGCAGGTATTGAATGCTAATTTCATTGCAAAAAGACTTTATGAAGAAAAAAAATCTTTTTTCTTTAGCATGAAAAATTTTATTGAAAGAGTTGGTGCCGAAATTGTTGATGTAGAAAACGAAAAATTTTATTTCAATGACCTCTTTTTTAATATGAACACACCAGAAGATTTTGAATATGTAAAAGAAAAATTATTCTGACTGTGAAGATTACCAGAAAAAAATTTCTAAAATATTTTTATAAAATTCTTTTAATCCCTCTTTTTGCAGTTGCCTATTTCTCTGCTGATAAACAAAAGAAATTAAATCAGAACAAAAAAATATTTCTGCCAAAAAACATAGAAAATGGAATAACATTTTATGATGAATTAATTATCAATAAAAGTAATTTGGGAATTAAAGTTTTCTCTTCAAGATGTACACATTTAGGCTGCAAAATAGAAAATATTCAGTCAAATCAATTGGTCTGTAAATGCCATGGTTCTAAATTTACTCTTGATGGAAAAGTAATTGCAGGACCAGCAATAAAAAATTTAGTTGAATTAAAAATTATAACAGACGAATCAGGAAGAAAGTTTGTCAATTATGAATAAAGAAAATAATTACATAAAAATTTTTAATGTGTCTTTTGGTAATTATGCTTTTGGTTCAATTTTAATTTGCATTGTCTCAGGTATTTTTCTTGCCCTGCCTTATGATGTATCCAAGCCAATGGAATCAATTTCTAAAATGCTGCTAATTGATGAAGGCGCAAGATTAATTAGAAGCATACATTATTGGAGTGCACAATTTTTCTTGGTGTTTACATTACTTCATTTCATTGACCATTTAAGATTATATACCGAAAAAAATGTGAGCAAAGGAATTTGGTTTCGACTAACTGTTTCTACTTTATTGGTTGTATTTGTAATGCTCAGTGGTTTTATTTTGAAAGGTGATTCAGAAAGTTTTCTTGCTCAAAGCATTTTCAAAAATTTGATTGATAAAATTCCATTGATTGGAAACACAATTTCATTCTTTCTTCTTGGTTCACAAGACAATTTTCAAATTGTTTATGTTCATCACATTGCTACGGCTGCAATCTTTTTACTTATTTTTATTATTGAACATGCTAAAAGTATTGCTCCTTCAAACAGGACTTTCTCTATTTTAATTCCTGTAATAATAATTATTTCATTTTTGTTAACACCTAATCTTCATGATAAATTTTCATCAATTGTTAAGGGACCATGGTATTTAGTTGCGGTGCAGGAATTGCTTCATTGGCTGACTTATCCTTCTATTTTTTTATTAATTGTTTTGATTGTGCTTACATTGATTTTTATGCTGAGATATTTGCAAAAGAAACAATCAGCTTTTGTCAAGAAAATATTGATGATATTTTTATTTCTTTATTTAATATTAACTGTGATTGGTTTTTATTTCAGAGGAGAAAATTGGGAATTAAGATATCCTTGGCAATACAATCCTTATGAAAATATTTTCAGCGGAAGTATTAGAGAATTCAAAAAATTTTTTTCTGAATCAGATACTACAAAAATTAATTTAGTTATGGGAAGATATGAGGGATGCTTAAGCTGTCATAATAATGTTGCAGGATTATCTCATTCACACAATTCAATTGGTTGTTCTTCATGTCATCTTGGGAATCCCTTTACTCTTGATAAAAATTCAGCTCATTCAAATATGATTTTAATTCCTGGAAATATGTTGATGGCAAAGAAAACATGTGGTTCTTCTCAATGTCATCAGCAAATTATTGAAAGAGTTAATAATTCTTTGATGAATACAATGAGCGGAGTGATTAGTGTTGATAAATTTGTTTTTGATGAAAGTAATTCTCTGAATAATATTTACAGAGTTGAAAATTTAGGAAGCAGTCCAGCCGATATTCATTTAAGAAATTTATGTGCATCGTGTCATCTTTCAAATGAAAAAAAAGAGTTAGGACCAATAAATCAATTATCACGTGGGGGAGGCTGCAATGCATGTCATCTGAGTTATTCTAATGATGCGAGGGAGTATTTAAAGAACTACAAAATTGCAAGATTGCAAAATTACAAGATTGAAGGTACACAAGATTACAAGATTGCGGGATTGCAAGATATCAAAATTGCAGGATTGAAAGATGAGGAGAATAATCAGAATCTGTTGAAAAAAGACTTAAACAAAATTGAGTTTCATCCTGATATCAAATTGCCAAATTCAAATGAATATTGTTTTGGATGTCATTCTCGTTCAGGAAGAATTTCAACTAATTATGAAGGCTGGCATGAAACTGAATTAGTTTCAATCGATACAATTCAGAATAAAAATTATCGTCAATTAGATGATGGAAGAATTTTTGTTAAAAAGATTTCTGATGTTCACCATGATAAAGGTATGATTTGTATTGATTGTCACACATCATCAGAAATAATGGGAGATGGAAATTCATATGCTCATAAAGAAGAACAGGTCAAAATTCAATGTGTCGATTGTCATTTAATTGATAAGCCAAAAACAAAAAATCTTGCAGAGTTTGATTATGAATCAAAAAAGATTGCAGAACTCAGAAATTACAAGCAAGATGACAGAAAATATTTGACCGTACAGAAAACAGGAGAGCCAATTATCAATTCATTTTTTAATGGAAGTAATGCATACTTAATCAAAAAGAAAAATAATGAAATAGCAAAGATGAAGAAACCATTGTCATTATGTATTGCAGGAAAAGCTCATAAAGATTTAAGCTGCATAACATGTCATACTTCATGGTCACCTCAATGTATAGGATGTCATACTGAATACAATAGAAACGAAACTCGATTTGATTTATTGTATAACAAAGAAATGAAAGGGGAATGGAAGGAATATTCAAAAGATTTTCTTTCAGATTATCCAGCACTTGGCGTTAAGATTGAAAACGGGAAAAGAACAGTAAGCACATTTATTCCTGGCATGATACTTACAATTGATAAAGACAAATATGATAGAAAAGATAAAATAATTTTCAAAAGATTATTTGCACCTGCATTTTCACATACTATCAGAAAAGAATCGAGAAGCTGCAAATCCTGCCACAATGAACCAACAGCATTAGGTTATGGCAGAGGGAAATTGTATTATCAAATTGCAGGCAATAAAGGAATTTGGAAATTTATTCCAGAATATAAGAATTCAAAATATGATGGGCTTCCACTCGATGCATGGGTAGGATTTATTCAGGAGAGAAAGAATAATTCATCAACAAGAAATAATGTAAGACCATTTACAATTGAAGAACAAAAAAAAATTTTAACAGTTGGTGCATGTTTAGTCTGTCATAATCCAGATTCTCAAATAATGAAAGCTTCTCTGATTGATTTTGAAAAAGTGTTGAGAAATCTCAGCATTAAATGTGCTTTGCCAGTATGGGATTAAACTATACGATGCTGTCGTATAATTTGTTGATTTTTTATACGACAGTATCGTATAAATTATAGACCAATACTCTAATTATTCTCACTGTTCTATTTTCTATTCTTAAAATTGGAAAAAAGTCCTGCCCAGATATTTATTATTCGTTTATTTATATCATTTATAACTGGCAGCAAAGTTGATATTTATAAATATCAACTTTTTTATGAAATATAAATGATAGAAAGATTAGAAGATAAAGAGCCAATTTTCCCAATAAGCACTGCAGCTAAGTTGTTAAATATTTCTGTTCATACATTAAGAATGTATGAGCGTGAAGGATTAATTATTCCTTTCAAAAAAGAATCGAATCAAAGGCTTTATTCAAAATCTGACCTTGAAAGAATTGAATGTATTAGAAATGCAATTAACGAATCAAAAATCAGTATTAATGGAATTAAAACTTTGTATTCATTAATTCCATGCTGGGAAGTTGTAAAATGTTCAATTAAGGATAGAAAAAATTGTAAAGCTTATAAAGGACATAGCGAACCGTGCTGGAGTTATGAACATCCCAAAACTATTTGCGAAAAAAGAGATTGCCGTGAGTGTGATGTTTACCAGAAATATACTCAATGCAGCGAAATTAAAGAATTAATAAAATCTATTTCGAGGTAGGAATGAATCAAATATCGAGAAGAAAATTTTTGAAAATTACTGGTTTCACAGTTGGAGCAGCTGCAGCATCGTCTGCACTTGGTCCAATTGTTAAAGGAGCCAAAAAAATTAACAGCGAAAAAGTTAAAGGTATTAAAAAAATTCCAACTTACTGTGATATTTGTTTCTGGAAATGCGGTGCAATTGCATATGTGAAAGATGGTAAGTTGTGGAAGATTGAAGGAAATCCTCTTGACCCGTTAAGTAAAGGCAGATTATGTCCAAGAGGAACAGGCGGAATTGGTGCACACTTTGACCCTGACAGATTAAGAGCCCCATTAATTCGAGTAAGACATCGAGGCGAAGAAATCTGGAAAGAAGTAACATGGGACGAAGCCCTCGATTACGTAGCAAATAAAATGAAAAAGATTAAAGAAAAGTATGGGGCAGAATCTGTTGCTTCATTTTCTCATGGTATTGGCGGCAATTTTCTTAAACATATGTTAAAAGCTTATGGAGCTATAAATTTTGCAGCACCTTCATTTGCTCAATGCCGCGGTCCCCGAGATGTTGGTTTTGAATTAACCTTTGGCGATGCTATTGGTTCACCCGAAAGAACTGATATCGAAAATACTAAATGTCTTGTGCTTATTGGTTCGCATCTTGGCGAAAATATGCATAATTCACAGGTTCAGGAATTTGCAGCTGCAGTTCAAAATGATGCTACAATTATTGTTGTTGACCCTCGTTTTTCAACCGCAGCTTCCAAAGCAAAATATTATTTGCCAATTAAGCCAGGAACCGATATTGCACTTTTGCTTGCATGGATGAATGTTATTGTTACAGAAAAATTATACGATGAAGAATTTATTAAAAAATATGGATATGGATTTGAACAATTCGCAGCAGAAATTTCTCAATACACTCCTGAATGGGCTTATCCAGAAACAGGTATCAAACCTGACTTGATAAGAACTACAGCAAGATCAATGGCAATGCATAAACCAGCTACGTTGATTCATCCTGGAAGACATGCAACATGGTATGGTGATGATACTCAAAGAAGTAGAGCCATTGCTTTGCTGAATGCATTAATGGGTAATTGGGGAAGAAAAGGAGGATTCTTTTTCCCTGTCAGTTATTCATTACCTCCTTATCCATATCCACCTTATCCCGAACCAAAGAAAGAAAAGTTAGATAATCCAAATAAAAAATATCCTTTTGCTTCTGAAGAAATTACAACAGGAATAAGAGAAGCTACAATTACTGGTAAACCATACCCAATCAAAGGGTGGTTTGTATATGCGACAAATTTAATTCATGCCTTACCAAATGAAGAAGAAACAATTAAAGCAATTCAAAATCTGGATTTGCTTGTTGTAATTGATGTAATTCCAAGTGAAATAGCAGGCTGGGCTGATGTTGTTTTACCAGAAGCTGTTTATCTTGAAAGATATGACGACCTACACATGTCTGCTTTCAAAGAACCTTTTGTTGGAATTCGTCAACCTGTAGTAGAACCACCAGCAGATCAAAAACCAAACTGGTGGATTGCAAAAAAATTAGCAGAGAAACTTGGACTTGGACATTATTTTCCATGGAATCATATTGAAGAGTATTTTGATTATCGACTTAAAGCTGCTGGATTAAGTTTAGAACAACTTAAGAAAGAAGGAATTATTAAAGGTTCCAAACAACCAATTTATATTGAAGATGGAATTGAACCTGAATTTGCAACTCCATCAGGTAAAATTGAATTCTATTCAATCCAACTTTTGCAAGCAGGATTTGACCCAGTCCCTAAATATCAAAAACCAGAAGAACCTCCTGCTGGTTATTTCAGATTACTTTTTGGAAGAGCACCGGTTCATTCCTTCTCAAGAACACAATCAAATCCTATTCTTATGGATATGATGGAAGAAAATGAAGTATGGATTAATTCTGATATTGCACAAAAATGGGGATTGAAATCTGGTCAATATATTCGATTGAAAAATCAAGATGGAATTCTAAGCAATAAAGTAAAAGTAAAAGCAACAGAAAGAATTAGACCTGATTGTGTTTATATGGTTCATGGTTTTGGTCATAATTCAAGAATGTTGAAGCGGGCATATCAAAAAGGTGCAAGTGATTCTCAATTAATAACAAAATATAAAACAGATCCATTGATGGGAGGAACCGGTATGAATGTAAATTTTGTCACATTTGAAGTTGAGGTGTGATATGGCAAGATATGGAATGGTTATAGATACAAAGAAATGTGTTGGCTGCATGGATTGTGTTGTTGCATGCAAAACAGAAAATAATGTTCCAGAAGGTTACAATCGTGATTGGATTGTTCAAATTACTGAAGGAAAATTTCCTGATGTTCATGTTGAAATTCAATCACAAAGATGTAATCATTGTGATAATACTCCATGCGTCTCTTGCTGTCCAACAGGTGCAAGTCATGTACATGAAATTGGAAAAGTTGTTCTTGTAGACCATGATATGTGCATAGGTTGTAAAGCATGTCTTGCCGCATGTCCATACGATGCAAGATTTATTCATCCAGATGGCTATGCAGATAAATGCACATTTTGCATTCATAGAGTAGAAAAAGGTGAGCAGCCAGCATGTGTTTCTGTATGTCCAACACATTGCATGTATTTTGGTGATTTGGATGACCCAAATAGCGAAGTAAGCAAACTTCTTGCTTCAAGAAAATATCATACTCTTTTGCCAGAAGCAGGAACATCGCCAAGAATATTTTATTTGATATGATATTAAGTGTTTTATAAAACTGTATGAGTTCTTAATTTGTTGTTTGACAGACTTGTGGACTCTTAAGCATTATTATGAGCAAAGTGAAAAAACAGAACACAGCTGTTCATGCTAAGAAAAAACACAAGTATCATTCTGACACCGATTTATCGGAAGAAGAATCTCAAAGAATTAATTTTTATAAAGAGATTCTTTGTCATTGGCATTTGGCGGATTCCTTAGAATGACAAGTAAGAAAAGATAACGAAGTCATTCTAAGCGAAGCGAAGAATCTATTTGAAGTATTCATGTTTTAGATTCGTCATCTGCTTTGGCGGACTCAGAATTGCAATAGAAGAAAAGCAAAATAATCTCTGATGTTGGACTGATTAATGCGAAAAATCTAAAGGTAAATTATAAATAGGTGATTCTAAGATTGCTTCAGATTGTATTAGGATTACAACATTTGTATTTCTTAGTTAAATAATGTTCTAAAATTTTTTAAGAGGTTAAAATGCAGGAATTAACAACAACTCGTCATAATCCTCAAATTGATCCATTTACTCATGTTTGGGGTTGGGAAATTCCAGTTTATCTTTTTCTTGGTGGTATGGTTGCTGGAATGATGATTATTTCAGGATATTTTTTATTCAGCAAAAGATATAAAGAAACAAGTTGCGCATGTTATACTTTGCCACTAATAAGCTTAGTACTTCTAAGCTTTGGAATGTTTGCATTGTTTCTGGATTTGGAGCATAAACTTTTTGTTTGGCGTTTATATACAACATTCAGAATTTCTTCTCCAATGTCGTGGGGTGCATGGATTTTAATTCTTGTATATCCAGCAATAATTGCTAATCTTTTAATTGGTCCGCCGTCATTCTTGATTAATAAATTTCCGCAATTAAACAAAGTAACTACTTTTATAAATCAAAAGCCGAGATTGCTTCAAAACATTGGCATTGTCAATATGCTTTTTGGTGGTATGCTTGGAATTTATACCGGTGTACTTTTAAGCACTATGGGTTCTAGACCATTGTGGAATTCTTCAATTCTTTCAATTTTGTTTCTTGTTTCTGGATTATCAACAGCTGCAGCTTTTGTTCACATGATTGCAAAAAATGTTTATGAAAGAGAATTACTTGCAAAAGCAGATAATGGATTTTTAGTAATTGAACTTTTTGTGATTATGTTATTGCTTGTTGGATTATCAACTTCATCTGCAGTTCATATTGCAGCTGCAAAACTTTTAATCAGCGGCGAATATGCACCGCAGTTCTGGACTTTTGTAATAGGACTTGGAATTGTTATACCATTGATTATTCAACTTCTTGCAGTAAATCATAAAATTAAACATACACCTGTTGCACCAATTCTGGTTATTCTTGGTGGATTGATTTTAAGATTTATTATAGTCTATGCAGGTCAATACAGTCATTATTTGAATGCACATTTTAAATAAGAGTATAAATAATTACTGGAGTAAAAATGTCAACATTAGCAGGATTATTTTCAAAAAATGAATCAAAAACAGAAGAAATTGTTCATCAGCCAAAGCCATATTCAAATCCATATCTTGTTGGTGTAGGCTTGGGACTTGTTCTTCTTGCTGCATTTGTAATTATGGGAAGAGGTTTAGGAGCTTCAGGTGCAGCTTCAACAGTTGTTGCTGTAGCTGTATCTAAAGTAGTACCAGAACATGCATCAAAGAATAATTTTTACAAAGAATATCTTACAGATGGAACTACAAATCCATTAAAGGATTGGCTTGTTTTCGAAGTATTAGGTGTTGCAGCTGGAGGATTTTTATCCGGCACACTTGCACATCGTGTTAAAAGAACTATTGAAAAAGGTCCAAATGTATCTAATCGAACAAGATTAATTTATGCTTTCATTGGTGGAGCAATAATGGGATTTGGAGCCAAACTTGCAAGAGGATGCACAAGCGGTCAAGCTTTAACTGGTGGAGCCTTGCTTAATCTTGGAAGCTGGGCATTTATGTTTGCCGTATTTGGCGGCGGTTATTTAGCAGCATACTTTTTTAGGAGGCAATGGTTATGATGCCGTATTATAAATTCGATTACTTCAGTTTTGATTTCAGTTTAGTTGTTGCGTTTGTAATTGGAATTGGATTTGGTTTTGCTTTAGAACGAGGCGGATTTGGAAACGCAAGAATTCTTGCAGCTCAATTTTATTTCTATAATATGAGAGTTCTCAAAGTTATGTTTACTGCGATTGTTACTGCTATGCTTGGAGTTTTTTATTTATCATGGATAGGCTGGCTGGATATGTCATTAATTTATCTAACTGATACTTACATTATTCCTCAAATTATCGGGGGATTACTGCTGGGTATTGGATTTGTAATTGGTGGTTATTGCCCGGGCACATCTGTGGTTTCTGCATCCACTGGCAGATACGATGGAATGGTTTACTTGCTTGGAATGTTCTTTGGAATTTTTGTATTTGGAGAAATTTTCCCGTTGATAGAAAATTTTTACAACTCAACACCAATGGGAAAAGTTACACTGCCGCAATTTTTAGGTTTATCTCACGGCTTGGTTGTTTTTCTTATTGTTATGATGGCTTTAGGTGCATTTGCAGCTGCTGAGTGGAGCGAAAAAGTTATGACGAAAAAATTTGGGAGAGAAAGAGAATGAAATGTCCAATCGAAAAATTAAGCATATCAAAAAGATTAGCGATATTTGCTGCTTTAATGGGAATTGCTGCTTTGTTTATTGGAAATCCAGTAAACAAAAATAAAATTACAGTTAATGCAAAAGAATTGGCATTAACAACTATTAAGAATCAAGATGAAATTTCGGTAATGGAATTGGCAGAATGGTTAATCGAAGGAAGAGCCGATTTTACTCTTGTCGATTTACGTGATGAAAAATCTTTTAATGAGTATTCAATTCCTGCTTCAGTTAATATTCCAATTGAAAATCTTCTTGATTCTGATTTAATGAGAAATGAAAAAATAATTTTATATGGCGATGATGACATCGTTTCTGCTCAAGCATGGTTTATTTTGAAAAGTGCAAATTACAAATCTGTTTATATTTTGAAAGGCGGATTAAATGAATGGAAAGAAAAAATTCTTTATCCAAAATTAGCAGAAAATGCTTCAAGTGAAGAAAAAGCAGAGTTCGAGAAAATTAAGCAGATAAGTTTACATTTTGGTGGAACGCCTCAAATTGTTTCTGGAACAACAACTTCAAGTGTTATTCAAAATGTGCAGACATCACCAACTCCTAAAATAACACCGCCGCCTGCAAGTAACTTAAAATCAGCCCCAAAGAAAAAACGTGAAGGATGTTAATACTTCAAAGCTGTCTTGCAAAAATTTGTAGGACAGCTTTTTTATTTCATTTTAATAAATTAAAAATAGATTGAAAAACACTTTCTACTTCAATTCCATTTTCCCCTTCAAAAGTGCATACTTTGGGATTTCCTGGACAAACTTTACTGCAGTAATCATTACTCGGCATTATAATTTTGTTTTGATTGCCGAGTGGTCCCCAAAGATTTGGTGAACATGCAGTTAATGGACAAAACATTGAAATAGTTTTTACTTTTAATGCTGCACAAATATGCATTGGCCCAGTACTCGATGAAATCAATATATCGAGCGTAGCAAAATTTATAATTGATTGTCTGAGAGTTTTATTAATGTTTGGATAGATCACACCTTCAATGTTGATTAATTCATTGGGAGGATTGTTGTCAGTTACAGCAATTTGAAATTCATTTTCCTGATTTAATATTTCGATTAGCTTTTTGTAACTCTGAATTGTCCAGTTTGGAGCAGAATTTCCGCTTGTTGTATGTATTCCTATTAAATATTTCTTTCCATTTAAGAATTTATTTCTTAATTCGTTCTTAATTTGATTTTCTTCCTCACTTAAAAAAATTTCTGGTTCAAGATTGTTTGTTTGTATTCCAATTTTTCTTGCTAAATCCATGCAATAATCTGCTTCATGACGTAATGGAATGTATTTATTTCTTGAAACATAATGTGTAAAAGTTATGAACTGATATAATTTATGACCAACACCGACACGATAAGGAATTCCTGCAAAAAATAACATGTAATTAATTCTTTCTTTGGGAAGAAGCATTAAAGCATGAGTAAACTTATGGCTCCTTATCTCATCAATTTTTTTCCAGAATGTTTCGATTGAACCATCATCATAATCATCAATTAAAATTATTTTGTCGACATAAGGATTGTGAGTGTAAATATCAGCAGTATATTTTTTTAGCATCACAGCTACAAAACTATCAGGATAAGTTTTTTTTATTTCCCTCGGAATTGGTGTGGATAAAACAACATCTCCAATTCTATCAGGTCTTACTATTAATATTCTTTTTTGCTTTTTCATTTTAATGAAAATGATTGATGTTTTTGAAATCAATTTAGAATTCGAATTAAAAATTCAGAAGCACATTTTTTACATGTTTATATTCTTCCTGCCAGTTTAATTCTTTAGCAGCATTAAAACAGTTTTTTCTGAATTCATCTATAAGCTTGGGATTATTTTTCCACTTCATTATTACTGGCACAATTGATTCTCCTTTATCTATGTCAACTACTTCACCTACTTTGTATGTTTCAACAATATTTTTCATTTGAGGCAAATTGCTTACTATTACAGGCAAGCCTGCCATAATATATTCAAAAAGTTTATTTGGTAAAGCGTGATAGTAACTGATGCTTATGTTTTCAATTATTGCCAGTCCAATATCTGCACCAGCAGTGTAATTAATTAATTCATTCTGTTCATAAACTCCTGCGAAAATTACTCTTTCATTCACATTAAGCTGTTCAGCAAGTTTAATGAAATTATTTTTTTGCTCACCTTCGCCAAGCAAAATAAAATATGTATCATGCAATTCTCTTAATGATTTTATAATTATGGGAATTCCTCTTCCTTCAAGCAAAACTCCTTGATACAATAGAATTAATGAATCTTTTGGGATGTTATATTTTTTTCTGAAGTCAAAAATATTTTCTGGTTTTTGATAAAGAGGGATATTTCTTATAACAAGTGTGTTTTTGATTTTGTAATAATCTTCAAGAAATTTTGAATCCATTTCGCCTGTTGTTAAAACAAGGTCAACTTTTTTAATAAAATATTTTTCGATTAATCTTATGATTGATTGAATGAAAGGCCGATTTCTTAATCCACCAATAAATGCATAAAGTTCTCTGCTATTGTAATAAACTTTTCCATTTTTGAGTTTAGCAATTACTGTTACAAACGGAAGTGTATAAAAATCTTCTGCAAAATAAATATCGGCTTTTGATTTTATTAATTCTCTTAATAATATGAATGCAAAATGAATATAGAAAAAAACTGAAAACCTGCCTTTATTAAGTTTGAAGACCTTGATATCATCAGAAATAATATTTTGTTTTTTAATAAACCAATCAAAAGATATTACTGAAACTTTACATCCATCTTCTTTAAGGGAGTTAGTAAGATTTGTAATTCTTGAATCATTGAAAGCATTTCCAAGAAATGCTATGCAAATCTTTTTAGTGTGCATTGATTGCAATTTTATAATTTTATATAGAGAGTATTTCTCATAATTGTTTTTGCATCAAATTTTTCTTTGAACTCAATCAAGCTCATACTTGGAGTCATGGGATTTTCTGCTTTTGTATCCTGAGACACTCCAATGTCAACATAACGAAATCCTCTTTCAGTCGAATCCTTAACAACTTCATACATTACTCTTTGAATAGGCTTATATTCTGCGTATTCATAAAGAAGCATGTTATAAAAACAAAGTGCAACGTATTGATTTGGATAAAACATTAGTGAACCAGCAATAGGTGTATCCTGATAGTATACCATAAATAATTTCAATCTATCAGGAAGAAGTTCTTTTAATCGAAGAAGGTCTTCGTAAGTGTGAGTTGGTTTTACATTATGACGAGCTTTGTTTTTAAGAAGTATTGGATAAAATTCATCATATCTTTCATTTACTTCAACACGCAGTTTGAAATCCCTGAAAGTTTTGCGAATGTTTCTTCTTACGGTTGGAGAAAATCTTTCTAGTATATCTCTATCTTT
Source organism: Rosettibacter sp. KY25 (assembly GCF_057554405.1). Taxonomy (NCBI): domain Bacteria; kingdom Pseudomonadati; phylum Ignavibacteriota; class Ignavibacteria; order Ignavibacteriales; family Melioribacteraceae; genus Rosettibacter; species Rosettibacter sp. KY25. The sequence continues at coordinate 77,526 of NZ_BAAJAO010000013.1, forward strand.
ATCAAGTTTAATTGCACTCGAAATGTAATGAAGTTTATATTTGAATCCCTGCCAGAGCATAGCAAAGTCAAGACTTTGATTTGGATATTGTTCATAAATCATTGGTGCTGCAGTAAGCATAAATTCTTTGATTCCATTTTTTCTGCCATAATCAAGTAGTGTAGATACAATTTCCATAGCTTTAGCAAAAGTGATATCTTTTGTAACAATTGAACCATAGCTTGCACCAATAGGTGATTCAAACATTCCGTTGTTAATTGAACCTGGAAGAACTGCTACAATATTTCCTTTTTCGAGAAAGATTAAGTGGTCGAATTTAAATTTGCCTGGAGTATGATAATCCAAAAATCTTTGAAGATGGAACATTGTTCCATTATTTGATTCGAGAACGAATTTGTCCCACTTTTCTTTCCACTCTTCTGTGTATCTGATAATTTCCATTTTTAATTAAATGTATATATGAATGAAATAATATGCGAATCACCAAGTGAATATTTATATGGAACATATGCATAATCTAAATTAATTCCGCGAAAAATAATTCCAAATCCAGCTGTAATGTTTTTTGAATCGTAACCTGTGATATATCCGCCTCTTAATGCAAACATGTTGTAGTAAAAAATTTCTATTCCAAAATGGAAATGAGAAATTTTATCATCAATATAATTCTGATAACCTGCTGCAAGGCTAAAATTCAATTTATAATCTGGCAAATCAAAATTGAAATTAGCACCTGCTCTAAAATCTTTAGGTAATTTAGTTGCCTCTGTGCGAAGCTGTTTCATTGAGCCGATATTTCTTAATGATGCACCAATTGTCAAATTCTTAAGTATGTTTTTATAACTAATTCCAAAATCAAGAGCATAGCCGTTTGCATCGTCAGAAAAAAGATTTTCATAAATATATTTTATTGATGCACCTGCAAATAAATTATCATATAACTCGTAAGCAGCAGAAAGATTTCCATAAAAGTAATGAGCATCAAATTTTGATTCAGCTTCTCCCGGTTTGGTTCTTACTTCAATATCAGAAATTGTTGTTGTGTTAACTGCAATCATAAATGGAATGTTTAGAACCGAAAAACTTCCAGAAAAAAATTCTGAATTCAAATCTCTGAAAAAAGTATTATGAGAAAATGATAATTGAGTTTTTGGATTTAATGCAATAACAGAAGGGTTATAAATTCCACTGTTCAAATCCCCTGAAGATAGAGAACCAAAATCGCCCATTGAAATGTTTCTTGCACCTGCACCAAGTTTCAGAAAAGATAATCCTGTTTTTATGTTTTGTGCATTAATTATTAATGAGCTGAGAAATATTAAAACAATTATTTTTTTCATAGTGATTAAAAGTTAATGTTAATTCCAATAATGTGTTGGTCATATGATGAATAAGGTTCAATTACAAATGCATAGTCAATGCCAAATTTTATAGATTTCATTTTGTAAAAATATGAAAAACCAAAAGAAGGTCTAACTGGATTTTCTGTGTTAGATAAATTAAATCTGTCAATACCGCTGCGAATAAAAAAGTCATGATAAATATTGTATTCAATTCCGCTTCTTAGATAATTTGTTTTTGCATTGCTGCTTTCTAATTCAATTGCTGCAATTAGTTTTGGATTGCAAAATTTATATGCAATACCAATTTTTTTAAGCAGTGGAAATTTATTTACTGTTGTGTTGCCGTTCTGACCGTAAATGCTTCCAGTATCCCATTTGTAAGCACTATTCAAATCTGAAATTACTAGTGATAAAGAAAGATTCTCATTAAATGAATACAAAGCTCCTGCATCCATACCCAGAGCTGTTGATGTAATATTGTTATAAAGCTTATAGTAATAAAATTTGAATGCAATCCCTAAAGCAAATTTATCTGAAAATCGATTTGAAAGAGAAATAAAAAATTGTGTTTCCAGTGTTGATATGTTATCAAAGATTTCACCTTCATTGTCACGCAAATCAATGTTTGATACTCCAGCTAAAATGAAACCTGAACTTATTCCAGCAACAGATTTTACCTGTTTTGAATCCGATTCTTTTTTGAATTCAAATTTTCTTGTAAAGTTTATAAAGCTTAATGTTCTATCGAGTGACAGAAATGAATATGAAGTTTGAAAAACATTTCCTTCCTGAAAAGCAGAAAGAGCAGGATTGTAATATGAAACCAGATTTCCATCCTTAATTGCAGAAAGTGCATTTCCCATTCCCATTCCTCTTGCACCAAATCCCATTCTGCTGAATGAACCGGGCATGCTGTTAATTGGTGAATACTGTGTTTGTGGTTTTATAACCGATCCAGCAATTACAATGATTAGTAATATTTTTTTCAACATATTCTATGAAATTTGTTTTTACATTAATACAATAATTTTACCAAACAGAGGTTCATTCGAATCAATATCAATTCGATAGAAATAAACACCATTTGGAACAATTCTTCCACTTTCATCTTTGCCGTCCCAAAATTCAATTTGTTCACCTGCAGAATTTCTATAAGCATTTTGAATTATTGTTCTGACCAGATTCATTCCAAAATCAAAAATTCTGATTGTTACATTAGAACTTTTTTCAATTTTATATTTGATTCTTACAACTTCATCATCAGGAGAAAATGGATTTGGAAATGCATAAGATTCATTTGAACTGTTTAATTTTTTTGATGATAGAAAAACTTTCCACTCACCATCCCAGCTGCTGTTGGTATCTGTAAATTTTGCTAATCCATCTAATGTCCCAATCCAAATATCTGCAACATTTTCTCTTTGTTTAACTTTTACAGCTCTGAATCTTTGCTTTTTAATATTGATTGGAATTTTAGTTTTGCTGTCTACAATTTCTTGAACTGATATCCATGATTTGCCATTATTATTGGATCGAAAGAGACCATTCTCTGTTGCTGCAAAGATATCTGAATGTGTGAAATTATTGCTGCTATAATATTTAAAATCAATATCAAGAATTTTTTCATCAGTTAAAAATGTTTGCCATGAATTTCCGCCGTCATAAGTAACGCTAAGGGCATAATATTCATCAATACCTTCTGCTTTCCATGTTGCAGCCCAAATTGAATTATCAAATTTATTGTGTTGAAGTGAAAGTATAAAATTTCCGCTGATGGGATTTGATTGGTTAGTATGATTAAATTTTACCCAGCTTATTCCGCCATCTGTGCTTTTATTAATTCCTCCTGCCGTGCCTACATAAATTGTAGTATCATCAACAGCAAGCAGTGAAAATGCTCGATGATTCAAATAAGATTCTTTTCCAAACTTACCTGCTACAGGCTGCAAAGAAAATTTTAATGTATCAGTAGGTTTTATAGAATCAAGATTATCTGGAGGAAGCACCACACGCTGCCATGTCTTTCCCATGTCGGTTGATTTTCTCAATCCGCCTGCAAAGCAGACAATCCAAATTGTGTTTTTTGTAAATGCAATATCATAAACAAAATTTTGTTGAGGAACTGTAACTGGCAATGCACGAATTTTATTAATTCCATAAGTGATGATTGAATCTCCTGGGTCATCAACTGGTTGTTTGATGTTAGTCCAGGTTTTCCCAAAATCAGTTGAAAAATGCAACCCTGTTCCTGTTGGGACATTTGAACCGGCAATTGATTCCATTTTCCATGTTGCAGCCCAGATAGTTCCATCATAATAACCTATTGCAGAAATTCCATCCTCACCAAAATCTTTAGTGCGATAAAAGTTAATCCATGAATTCCCGTAGTCGGTTGATTTACTCAAACCTTTTGATGTTGCAAGCCATAAAGTATCATCTACAAATAGAATTTTTTCAATTGAATTGCTTGCAGGTAAATCATCAACATCCGAATTATCTATTAAAAAATTTTTAGGTAATTTTTGTGAAAAAATATTTGATGCAAAAATCACGAAAAGAAAAGCAAAGAATAACTTTTTCATTTAATTCTCTTATTCAATTTTATTTTAATGTTAAGAAATGAATAAATTTTTCACTTACTAAGCCGCCTTTATCTTTTGCATAAAATTCGAATCTCCATTGACCTGAGGGTTGACCTGCAGGGAAAGTCAGAAATACTGAATAAGTTCCATCATTTGCTGTTGCATCTCCATTTGATGCTGTGTTTCCGTCATCAAACAATGGAAATTGTGATATTCCTTGGCTATTAACAGTTTTGCTTCCATCAGGCTTGTATAATTCATAATAAACAGAAGAAATATCTTTCAGTCCATTAGGGTCGTTGACTTTTACCATCAAAGTAATTTTCTGTTCATAAGTTGCTGTTGATGGAACAATAGCCTCTGTAATTGATGGCGGTAAATTGATTTGTGAATTAATGTAATTAAAATAATGAACAGCTAATTTTAATGAACTTTCCTGATTTTTATATTGAGCAAAATATTCAATAGCATATTTACCGCTTGGAAATTTTTTACTCATTGGAATAAATGCAGAGTAAATTTTATCACCTCTGGTTTCATCACCTGTCAAGAAAGAATCTCCTTCATCTGACATAAATATTTGTTGATGAATTGTAGAAGATCCATCATAATATTTTACAGTAAGCCATACATTCTCTTTTAAATCTGTGCTGCTTAATTTAATTGATGTTACAAAAGTAGAATCTGAATTCGAGTATCTGAAGTCCTCTGGTGCCCGAATAATTTTTGCAGTTGTATACATTAAGTTTTGTTCAATTACATTATCAGGAATTTTATCACAGCCAGAGAAAAAAAGAAATGAAATTGCCGAAAGTTGTATGAAATATTTTACAGAAAAAATTTTTTTGTTTTTCAGAAGAGATATTCTAAGAAAAGATAATAAAGGAAAAATCATAGAAAACTTGCCTTTAATATTTGTTTTATCCATTAATTTAATTGTAGCAATCTTTTCTATAATTTTTCCTTTATTGTTAAAACAAATTTAGACAAAGCAATGTGTTAATGTCAAGGTTATCATAGTGAAATAATAAATGGTGTTGGAGAAAATGATAAGATAAAAATTGCAATTGCAATATAACCAAGTATCATTCTTTTTTTATCAAGCTTTTCGAAATATGGAACAGGTGGGTGTTTGACTTTTATGAAAAAATATAGAATTAAAGCCCAGAATAACCAGCCGCTCCATCCAAATTCAAAATGAAATCCAAGAAAGCCGCTTAAAATTCCACCGGCACCAAGTATCATTAATATTATCATTGAAATACTTGCAACCGCTTCATGAATTTTTTCTCCAAACATTGAATAAATAACATGACCACCGTCTAATTGTCCAACTGGAATAAGATTCATTGCAGTAACAAATAGACCAAACCATCCCACACATAAATATGGATAATGATAAACTTCGGACATCGGTGGAATGAAATCATTTGGGTTAGCAAATAAATTTTTTAGCAGTTCGAAAATTAGAGTGCTTCCAAATTCAAGATTGACGGCATCTTTTCCATAATCAGGAGAAAAGTAATCTGGATGAATTGTTAGAATATAATCTACAGGAGGAAGATGAGTGAATCCGTAAATTAGAACAATTAAACATGCAATAAAACCGGAAATTGGTCCAGCTACGCCAATGTCGAACATAGCTTTGTTGTTTGGAGTAACAGATTTTGTTTTGATTACAGCACCCATAGTTCCGAAGTTAAAGAATCCAGGAATTGGAGGGAAAGGAATAAAGTAAGGAAGTGTTGCTTTCACTTTATGATACTTTGCAGCAAAGTAATGACCAAATTCGTGGCTTGCTAAAATAAATATGATTGATACTGCATAGGGCAAACCATGTTTTAAATCTCTGAATTCATATGGACCAATTTTACCAGTTGTCCATTCCAAGCCTGCAATAATAGTAGTTATAAAAGTAATTATTAAAAGAACTACATGAATTAAATATGAATTCTTTTTTTCCTGAGGCTGATAATAATCCCTTATTTCTGTAAAATCATCTTCCATTTATAAATCCAGATTTATTCCAAATGCAAAATAATTTTTATTAATATCAAAATATTCTCCATGAATACTTTTTCCAGAATAATAATTTATAAATGTGCTGAATCCTTTCCCATGAGTTTTTCCAAATTTTAATCCTGCAGCAATTGAATGATTAATTGAATAATTATCAATGTGAATTATTCTTAAATCATAAGCAAAAAATGGTCTGATATTTTTATAAAATTCATTTCCAAAATAATCAAATCCAATTTGATAATTATCCTTTTTAATAAATTGAGGGTCAACATGAAAAATATATGTAAATCCTGCATAGAATCTTAGATTAGAAAAAGAGTAAAAAGGCATAAATTCAATAAACTCTCGACTGTAAACACGCGGGTTTAAGTTATCGCGCCATTTATTGTTTGTTACATCAAAATGCCCATCAACAAAATGAGCACTGATATGACTTAATCTAAAACGCAGCCCAAATTTTCTATCATCAATTTTTTTTGTATAGCATGAATTAATTCCGAACAAATAATCAACAGCATCGACAGGGAAATGAAAATTTTTTTCACTTCGAAGAAGTGTATAAGTGAATAAATCAGCACCAATTGAAATAGTTTCATCACCATTTTGAATTCTCAATGCATCAATTGAATTTCCAATATCCAATCTCAATTCATTTTTTGATAAATGAAATTGAAAACCAAGTTTTGGTTCAAGAATATTAGCTGTGAATGGTTGAATTGTTAAATTGTCTGGAAATATTTCAATTTTCGATTGAGAGAAAATTTGTAAATGAAAAATCAACAGCAAGATTAGAGTAAATTTTGTTTTCATAGAACCTTTTTAAGATTTGTGAATATTTAGAACTCTCTTCCTTTCCATTTAATTTTTTTATTTGGCAGAACTATGAAAGGAAGCAAAAGAACATAGATTATGAAATAAATTTCAAATGCAATAAAATGATTTAGTTTTAATTTCAGATTGAATTTTTTATAAACAGGATAAACAAAAAAGTAATCAATAAATATTTTGAAAAAGCACAAGTAAAGTGCAGTAAGCGAAAACAAAAATGGTGTAAGCAGCATAGCAGCATGAGTAACATATCCCCAGAGCATAATTAAATAACCGATAATATCGCTTTCCGTTCCTCCAACGCCCCATCTTTTCTTTTGCCAGTATAATGTCTGCCAATCAGGACATGGTTTTGAAACTACAAGAGCACCAGGATCAAGAGGATAAAGTATTTTGTATTTTTTAAGTTTATGAATTGCCATTAACAAATTAAAATCTTCTGTAACAGAAAATGGAATACTTTCATAGCCACCTACTTCATCATAAGCAGATTTTCTGTATGACATATTATTTCCTATGCATCCAAGTGGTTTGCCTAAATTTAAAGCTCCAGCATTTACAGTTAGCAGAAAAATAAAATCAATAGCCTGCATTCCTGCAAAGGCATTAAAGTCCTGCTGAGTAGTAAAGCCGCCAACAAATCCAACATCTTTTTGATAATAAGAAACAAGAGTCTTAGCCCATGTTGGAGATACAATACAATCAGCATCGGTTGTAAGTATAATTTCTCCTTTTGCAATTTTAATTGCATTTGCCAGAGCATTGGTTTTTCCTTTGAGCGAGCCAATTTGTTTATCTGGAATTATGGATTTGAATTTTGGTTTGTCTTTGATAAAGGATTCTATAATTTCACCTGTTCTATCGGTGGAGTGGTCGTTTACAATAATGATTTCAATTTTGTCTTTAGGATAAATTAAGTTATCAAGTGAGACTAAGCAGTCAAGAATATTATTTTCTTCGTTGCGTGCTGCAACAATAACAGTAATGAAAGGCAAATTTTCATCCCGAATTTTTGGAAATCTTTTACCTGCTCCAATTGTAAAGATTACTAATTGAATAAAATAAAGCGACAATGCAGTTAAAAATATTATCTCGAACATGATAAATTTTCTTTACATTAGTAATCAAATATAAATAATTATATAACATGAATCTTTATGGAAGATAAAATTTATCCATTAAAAAGATTTGGTCAGAACTATCTTGTGGATAAAAATATTGTCAAAAAAATCATTGATGAATTTAATCCAGAAAAAGAAGATGTGGTGCTGGAAATTGGTCCAGGCACAGGTGCATTAACATCAGAGCTAATAAATAATGTAAAAAGATTCATTGCAGTTGAAATTGATAAAAGAGCAGTTAAACAGCTTAAGGAAAAATTTCCTTCACTTGAAATAATTAATCAAGATTTTTTAGAAACTAATCTCTCAGACTTCGTTCACAAAAATGAGAAATTAAGAATAATCGGAAACATTCCTTACAACATTACTTCTCCAATTTTATTCAAATTGATTTACGAAAGAAAATTTGTTAGAGATGCTTTGCTCATGGTTCAGTATGAAGTGGCAAAAAGAATAACAGCAGAAAAGGGAACAAAAGACTATGGAATTTTAAGCGTGCTGTTAAATTATTTTGCAAAGACAAAATTATGTTTCAAAATTTCGCCAAATGTATTTTATCCAAAACCAAAAGTTTATTCAGCAATTATTCGAATAAAGTTTATTGAAGAAGAACAAAAAAATTTTGATGATAATTTGTTTATAAACGTAGTTAAAGCTGCATTTGGAAATAGAAGAAAAGTTTTAAAAAATTCACTCAGCAATAGTATATTTCGAACCATAAATTTTACAAATAATGTAGAATTAACCAGTCTTCTTGCAAAGCGAGCAGAAGATTTATCAATTAAAGATTTTATTCAGCTTTATGAATTTATTAAAAGTCAGTTGTAAATTTTTTCTATAATTATTCTTCTTTTTGTTCATGAAAGAAAATAAAAAGCTTATTCTGAATATCACACCAACAGATTTCATTGTTGTTCTTTTCACTTTGTTTTTATCTGTCCTTAATATTATTTATTCAAATAAGATTGTTTACTGGCAGAATAATATTGCTGTAAATGTTTTAATTATTTCTTATGTTTTTTTTGTTGCTTATAAAGATGTAAACAATAACAACTTGGTCTGGAAGCACTTTCATTACTGGTATCTTGTTCCATTAATATTAATTTTTTTCAAAGAACTTTATTACATGGTTGACCCGATTCGCGGAGTGATTTATGATGATGTTCTAATTAAAATTGATAGAATGATTTTTAATGCTGATCCAACTCACGAACTTTATAAAATTGCCAATCCTTATTTAACAGAATTGCTTCAAATTGTTTACGGCACTTTTTTCTTTTTGCCAATTATACTTGGGTTGGATTTTATTTTTACCGGAAAACTTAAAGAACTTGATTACTCGGCTTTCATAATAGTTTATGGATTTTTTCTTTCTTACATTGGCTATATACTTGTTCCTGCAATTGGGCCAAGATTTACTCTTCATAATTTTGAATTAAACGATATTGAACTACCGGGACTTTGCTTGACAAATTTTTTACGAGAAATTGTTAATTCAGGTGAATCAATTCCTTCAGGAACTTTAAATCCAGCTGCAATAGTTCAACGTGATGCTTTCCCAAGCGGCCATACTCAAATGACTTTGCTGGTTATGATTCTATCTGTAAAATTTCAAAGCAGATTGAAATACTTTTTTATTGTTGATGGAACGCTTTTAATTTTTGCAACTGTTTATTTAAGATATCACTATGTTATAGATTTAATCGGCGGATTTATATTTATGCTTTTTACATTGTGGAGCGGAAAATATATTTACAACTGGTGGAGTAAGAAAAATGAAAAATTATTTTCTTGAATTATTGTGAAACAAAGATGGATTCAACTACAAAAAAGAGCAAAGTAAAAAGAATTTTTGACTCAATTTCTGATAAGTATGATTTTTTAAATCATCTTTTAAGTTTTGGAGTTGATTACTACTGGCGCAGGAAAGCAATTAAATTGAGCAAGTTAAATTCAAATTCGATTCTTCTTGATGTAGCATGCGGCACAGGTGATTTTGCTATTGCATCAAAAAAATTTGGTGTAAATAAAATTATTGGTCTGGATTTTTCAATGAACATGCTCTTACATTTTAATAGAAAAGTAGAGTGGAGTAATGGAAGATTGGTTCAAAGCACTGCAGAAAATTTGCCATTTAAGAATAATTCTTTTACAAATATTATTGTAGCATTTGGAGTTCGCAATTTTTACGACATCAATAAAAGTTTTCAATCATTTTATCGAGTGCTTAAGAATAATGGAAAAGTTACAATACTAGAATTTAGTTTGCCCTCAAAAAAGTTCGTAAGAAAAATCTATCTTTTTTATTTTGATAAGATTTTACCATTAATAGGAAAATTAATTTCGAAAGACAAAGAAGCATATAAATACCTGCCGGAATCTGTGGGTGAGTTTGATAAAAAAATTAATTTAACAGAATTACTCACTCAAGCAGGATTTAGTAAAGTTGAGCAAAACTTTTTAACTTTAGGTTTAGTTCAAGTTGTTATTGCTACAAAGTAAAGCTGTTATTCCTTTACTCTTTCAACATATTCACCAGTTCGAGTATCGATTTTGATTTTATCTCCCTGATTAATGAAGAGAGGAACATTTACAACAGCACCTGTTTCAAGTGTTGCTGGCTTCATCACATTAGAAACTGTATCGCCTTTTACTCCGGGTTCTGTTTGAGTAACTTCAAGTGTTACAAAAATTGGCAGTTCAATTGCAACTATTTGAGTGTCATCAAAAAGAATATCAATAACTGTATTTTCTTTTAAGAATTTTTGTCCTTCACCAATTAATTCTGGAGAAATGTTGATTTGTTCAAATGTTTCATTATCCATTACAACATAATCTGCACCATCTCTGTAGAGATATTGAAATTGTCTTCTTTCAACTCTTACTTCGTCTATTGATTCACCGGCGCGAAATCTATTTTCGAGGACTCTTCCTGTTTTCATATTTTTTAATTTTGTTCTTACAAAAGCACGCCAGTTGCCTGGATTGACATGCTGGAATTCAACGATTGTCCAGAGTTCATTATTCCATCTGATAACCATTCCTGGTCTGAAGTCTGAAGTTGTTGCCATAAAAATTTCTCCTATTGCTTAAAAATTTGCGGCGTAAAAATAGTTAATTGGAAATTTATTTTCATTTCTAAATTCTTGTAGTAAAACCTAAATTTTCAATAATATTTTTTGCTTTATCTGCTGCTTCTTTTGTATCGAAAGAAATTCTGAAAGTTCCTCCAGTTCCTTCTCTAATTTTAAGAAGCTCGATATCTTTAATGTTTATTCCTGCATGAAATAAAGCAGTTGTAATTTTACTTAAAACACCGGGTTCATCTTTTACAAAAACGAAAATGTCATAAAGAGGGGATAGAAATCCTTTTGTGTTTTTGGGAATTTCATCTCGTTTGCTTCTTGCACTTTCAAATTTTTGTGCAATTTTATTCAAATCATTTTTTATTATTGATTTCTTCATTTCTTCAAGGTCAAAAATAAAATTATCAATTGCCTGCAGAATATTTTTATTGTTCAGTTTAATGATTGATTCCCAGATTGAAAAATCACTCGATGCAATTCTTGTCATATCTCTAAAACCACCTGCAGCGTAATCAAAAAAGTTAATGTCGCTGTCTTTCAATGCGGCTGAATTAATTAATGATACAGCAACAATTTGTGGAAGATGACTTACTGCAGCAACAATGATATCATGAACTTTGGGATTTAGGAAAGTGATTCTTGCCCCAATTTGATGAATGATATTTGTAAATAACTGAATGAAAGCAAATTCTTTGGCTGTGTCGCTTAAAATATAAACGCAGTTTTCAAAAAGAGTTGATTCAGAATTTTCGTAACCGCTCTTTTCTTTACCAGCCATTGGATGCCCGCCAATATAAAATCCTTTTGAATTGTTTTCATTCCAGATTTGATGGAAAATTTCTTTAACACCACAAACATCAGTAATAATTTGATTTTCTTTTAATTTTGGAATGAGTTCTTTAAATGCTTGAATTGATAAATCAACTGGAAGGCATAGAAAAATTAAATCGGAATCAAGAGCTTCATCAATGTTATTAAGTTTTTGG
>NZ_BAAJAO010000014.1:0-86684 GCF_057554405.1 Rosettibacter sp. KY25
GTGGCAGAGTGGTTGCCTGTCCGCCTCTGGCGGAAATGCAGCGGTCTTGAAAACTTGCTCTTTTATAGATTTATTTACGGAGAGGTGGCAGAGTGGTTGAATGCGGCGGTCTTGAAAACCGTTGTCCGTGTAACGCGGACCGGGGGTTCGAATCCCTCCCTCTCCGCCAATCTAAGACAAAACTTCGAATGGCAGCCTAATACACTAAAGCTTTGAGGTTCAGACTCAATAATCAAATTTTTTATCATTCCTTCCTTTTTTCTATCATCTACAAAATATTTTCAAAGCAATTTTTATCAATTAAACTTTTCTTATCTTTATAAAAGTCGATAACAATTTTTAGAAAAGATGTATATACTTGGTATATCAGCTTATTATCACGACAGTGCAGCATGCATAATTAAAGATGGAGAAATTATTGCTGCTGCTCAAGAAGAAAGATTTACAAGGAAAAAACACGACCACAGATTTCCAATTAATGCAATAAATTTTTGCATTTCTTCTTCGGGAATAAATGTCAATGAATTATCTTATGTTGCATTTTATGATAAACCTTTTCTAAAGTTTGAAAGACTGCTCGAAACTTACATCACTTTTGCACCCAAAGGATTAAAATCTTTTCTTAAAGCAATGCCGTTGTGGATAAAAGAAAAGTTATGGATTAAAGAATTAATCAAAAAAGAAATTAACTTTGATGGAGAAGTTATTTTTCCTGAACATCATGAATCTCATGCTGCATCTGCATTCTTTCCATCCCCATTTGATGAAGCTGCTTTTCTAACTCTTGATGGTGTTGGAGAATGGACAACAACAAGTTACGGCATTGGTCAAGGGAATAAAATTCAAATTCTTGCAGACATTAAATTCCCTCATTCACTTGGACTTCTTTATTCTGCATTTACATATTACACTGGTTTCAAAGTAAATTCTGGTGAATATAAAGTAATGGGATTAGCTCCATATGGCGAACCAAAATATGTAAAATTAATTTATGATAATCTGATTGATGTAAAAGAAGATGGTTCGTTCAAATTAAATATGGAATATTTTGATTACTGCACAGGTTTAACAATGACAAATGAAAAATTTCATAAATTATTTGGAGGTAAACCAAGAAAGCCAGAAACAAAATTAACTCAAAGAGAGATGGATCTTGCCGCTTCTATTCAAGTTGTTACTGAAGAAGTTATATTAAAAATGGTTAAGCATATTAAAAAAGAAACAAACATGAAATATCTTTGTCTTGCCGGCGGTGTTGCACTTAACTGTGTTGCTAATGGAAAAATATTAAGAGAAAATTTATTTGAAGATATATGGATACAGCCAGCTGCTGGAGATGCAGGAGGTTCGTTGGGTGCTGCTCTTTTTACATGGTATCAATATCTTGATAATAAAAGAATTGCAGATAAAAGCGATAAACAAAAAGGTTCTTTCCTTGGACCTGTTTATGACAATGGATACATAGAAGAATTCTTAAATAAAAACAAAATTCCTTATAAAAAAATAAATCAAGAAGAAATTGCAAAGACAGCAGCCGAGCTAATAGCAAAAGGGAATGTTGTAGGATGGTTTCAAGGAAGAATGGAATTTGGACCAAGAGCACTTGGCGCTCGTTCAATCTTAGGAGATGCAAGAATTCCTGATATGCAGAAAAAAATGAATCTGAAAATAAAATTCAGAGAAAGCTTTAGACCATTTGCTCCTTCTGTTCTTGAAGAAAAAGTTTCTGAATATTTTAATCTTGATAGACCAAGTCCGTATATGCTGCTTGTTGCTGATGTAAAGGAAGAAAGAAGAAAAGAGATGACAGAAGAACAAAAAAAATTATTTGGAATTGATAAACTCAATGTAGTAAGGTCGGATATTCCTGCTGTAACTCATGTTGATTATTCTGCAAGAATACAAACAGTAAACAAAGAAACTAATCCTCTTTATTATGAATTAATCAAAGAATATGAAAGATTGACTGGTTGCAGTGTAATCGTCAATACATCATTTAATGTAAGAGGAGAACCAATTGTCTGCAAACCAGAAGAAGCTTATATTTGTTTTATGAGGACAGACATGGATTATCTGATAATGAGCAATTACATATTAGACAAAAAAGAACAAAAGCAGCTTTCAGAGGATATTGACTGGAAAAAAGAATTTGAACTGGATTGATTATGATAATCGAAGAAATTAAAAATATTGACTTAAGCAAAAATGCATTAAAAAAATTTGGCTTAACCTTTACAGTAATTTCATTTTTAATCAGCATAATTCTTTTTCTAAATCATTCAAAATTATTCTTCTACTTTATTATTACAGGAATTTTGCTATTAATAATTTCTCTTTTTATTCCTGAGATTTTAAAACATATTTATAAAATCTGGATGACTCTTGCTTTAATATTAGGAATAATAACAACCAACATTATATTGACACTTCTTTTTTATTTAATAATTTTACCTATAGGATTAATTATCAAACTAAGCGGCAAAGACCTTCTTGATCTTAAATTTAATAAAGAAAGTTTAACTTATTGGAATTACAGAAAGAATAAAGAATACAAAAGAGAATATTCAGAAAAACAATTTTAAAGAGGCATCTATGAGCAAAATATCTATAATGAAAGAATTATGGATTTTTCTTAGAGAAAGAAAAAAATGGTGGCTTATGCCAATTGTAATATTTTTAATAATAATTGGCGGATTAATTATACTAACTCAGGGCTCTGCATTAGCTCCATTTATTTATGCAATTTTTTAATCATAAATGTGAGGCTGTCTATCTTCAAAATTTTATTTGGTTAGTCCATTAAATCTGTGTTTTTATGTATACTATTAAAAAAACATAAATTCGAACAGCCTCACAAATCTTCCGAGAAACATCAAACTTACTCTTTAATTTGCTGCAAATGGTTTTCTGCATCTACATCATAAACAAACATCGTAAGAGCAGCAGCAATAATCATTGAAATACCACCAAGCACAAGAGCATAAATTGCTTCGCCTTTGAATAAAGTTCTTACAAAGAATCCCAGAATTGCAGCAGCAGTAATTTGAGGAATTACAATAAAGAAATTAAAAATCCCCATGTACACTCCCATTTTCTTTGGAGGAAGTGAACCAGTTAAGATTGCATACGGCATTGCTAATATTGACGCCCATGCTAATCCAATTCCAAGTTCTGAAATCAACAACATTTTTGGATCTTTAATAAAATAAAAAGAGAGTAAACCCAAACCACCACAAATTAAGCTTATTGAATGAACAGTTTTACGACTTGTTTTCTTTGCTAAAGCAATTAATAAAAAAGCCATCACCGCTGCAAATCCATTATAAACAGACATTAAAACACCAACCCAGTTAGCCCCTTCATTGTAGAGAGATGAGGTTGTATCAGTTGCACCATAAATATGATGAGTTACTGCCGGAGTTGTATAAATCCACATTGCAAATAAAGCAAACCAAGAATAGAATTGAACAAATGCTAATTGTATCATTGTTCTTGGCATGTTATACAAATCATTAATAATCACAACAAGTCCATTTGACTTTTTCTTATTTACAAAAAAACTAACCAAAAGCTGCAGCAATCCAAAAGTAAAAATTCCTGAAAAGAATATTGCAAGTCCATAATCCATGTAAATAAAAAATTTGAACACAATAAAAAGTATTAATCCAGCTGCAGACCATTTTATTCCGTTGTTAAAAAATTTTTTGTGTTCTATTAAATCATCATTAGAATTATCACTTGAAGAAGCAGCATTTAATTTTGATTGAGAAAATTTTTCGAGCTCTTCTGGAGAATATTCTTTAGATTTTAGAACTGTCCATAGTACTGCAAGAAAAAAAACAATTCCACCGATGTAAAATGAAAATTTAACGCTATCAGGAATTTGACCTGGAGGGGCTGTGTTTTTAATTCCTAAAAAATTTGTCATAAAATAAGGGAGAGCCGAAGCTATGACTGCACCGGTTCCAATAAAAAAGCTTTGCATGGAAAAGCCAAGAGTTCTTTGAGATGAAGGAAGCATATCTCCAACAAAAGCTCTAAAAGGTTCCATCGAGATATTTATGGATGCATCCATTATCCAGAGCATACCTGCAGCAACCCACAAAGCTGGAGAATTGGGCATAATCATTAATGCAATTGATGCAAGAATTGCTCCTGTCAGAAAATAAGGTTTCCTTCTTCCCAATCTATTCCATGTATTATCACTCATGTGACCAATAATTGGCTGAACAATTAAACCAGTAACAGGTGCAGCAATCCAAAGTATTGGAATATCATCAATGTTTGCACCAAGGGTTTCAAATATTCGGCTTACATTTGCATTTTGAAGTGCAAATCCAAATTGAATTCCAAGAAATCCGAAACTCATATTCCAGATTTGCCAGAAGCTTAAGCGGGGTTTTTCCATAAAATTTTCCTTATTTATTTGACCTTAATTAAAATAATATATTCCCAAGGCTGTAAGTTAAATTCTTGATTGGATTTAATTTTCACTACTTCATTAGTAAAATAATTTTTATATGTTCCTTTTAGTTCTCCAAAATTAACTAATGCATTTTGATTTTGTGATGAAAAATTAAAAACAGCTATCACATTATTTTCTTTTTTAGAACGACAAAAAGTTAAAACATTATCTTCATTATCATTCTTTATTAATTTTATCTTTCCTCCATATTTACCATTCCACAATGCTTTATTTTCTTTCTTTAATTTTATTAAATCAGAAAAGAATTTTTCATACTTAAGGTCATTCCAATAAATTGTATCTTTATCAAAAAAACGAAGTCTTTTATTCAAACCAGCTTCCTGTCCACTATAAATAAGAGGAATTCCTTTTGTAACAAAAACAAAAGTGTTAAATGCATCTACTGCATTTCCCAATCTTTCAAATACAGTTCCGCTCCATGAATTTTCATCGTGATTTGTAGTAAAGTTTAATCGATATCCTTTCTCTGGATAATTCTTTTTTTCTTCTTTGATATGATTAATCAATGCTCGTGCATTTAATTTCCCTTTTGCTATATCATTCATTATATCTTTTAGTTGCCAGTTATAAGTTGCATCAAATGCTTTGTGAAGATATGGTTCACTTGCTTCTGCAAGCATAAAGAGAGGTTTAATTTTCTGAAGTTTTGTTCTTGCTTCAATCCAGAATTCTAAAGGAACCCCATTTGCATAATCACATCTGAAACCATCAATGTTAAATTCTTTTACCCAGTATTCCATTGCATCAATCATTTTATTCCATAAGTCTCTATTATCATAATTAAGTTCAATTACATCACTCCAATCAGGAACAGGAGGATAAAATTCACCTTTCTCGTTTTTGCTGAAAAATTCCGGATTTGTTTTTGTCCATACATTATCCCATGAAGTATGATTACCAACCCAATCAAGCATAACATACATTCCTTGCTGATGAATTTTTTCTACCAGTTCTTTAAAATCTTTTTCAGTTCCAAATTCAGGATTAATTGCTTTATAATCTTTAATCGAATAATAACTTCCGAGTGAACCTTTTCTGTTCTGCTCGCCAATTGGATGAATCGGCATAAACCATAAAATATCAATTCCCATCTTTTTCAATCTTGGCAAATGTTTTTCGAATGCTTTGAATGTTCCTTCTGGAGTAAACTGTCTAACATTTACTTCATAAATAACTGCATTCTTTGTCCATGCTGGAGGATTGAAAAGGCTTTTATCAAGCTGCTTCTTTTCTTTTGGAAAAGAATCGACAAAGAGAAATAAAACCAATATATAAACAAGGTAATTGAAGTAATTATTTTTTTTAGAGATGAAAAACATAAACTCTCCTTTTTAATTTATGAAAAACTACACTAAATTTTTTTAGTGAACAAATTTAATTTCATAATGCTGAATTAATTAATGATTATATTTGGAAATAAAGAATAAAAATTATGAGGATTATATGAAATACAATCGTTCGGCTGGAATTTTACTGCATCCCACATCATTGCCGTCAAGATATGGAATTGGAGATTTTGGATATGATGCTTATCGCTTTGTTGATTTTCTTGAAGAAACAAAACAAACATTGTGGCAAATTCTGCCTTTAGGTCCAACTGGTTATGGCAATTCACCATATCAATGTTTTTCTGCATTTGCTGGTAATCCTTTGTTGATTAGTCCAGATAAATTAAAAGAAGAAAATTTACTTGAAGATAATGATTTAGAAAATCCTCCATCATCAAATCCAAATCAAATAGATTTTGGTGAAATTATTAATTATAAATATTCTTTATTGAGGAAAGCTTTTAACAATTTTATAAAAAGAGAAGCATCAGAAGATTTTATAAAATTCAAAGAAGAAAATGAATTTTGGTTGGAAGATTTTGCATTATTCATGGCACTTAAAAATTATCACAATGGAAATGTTTGGTCAAAATGGGAAAAGGAAATTGCTTTTAGAAAAAAAGATGCACTGAAAAAATGGAAAGAAAAATTAAATGATGAAATTCGGTTTCATGAATTTATTCAGCTTACATTTTTCAAGCAGTGGAAAGAACTTAAAAATTATGCCAACAATAAGAATATTAAAATCATTGGCGATGTTCCAATTTATATAGCATACGACAGTGCAGATTTATGGTCAAACAGAAATTTATTTACCGTTGATGATGAAGGCAACTTAGAATTTGTTGCAGGTGTTCCGCCTGATTATTTCAGCAAAACAGGTCAACTGTGGGGAAATCCACTTTACAAATGGGATGTAATGGAAAAAACAAATTTTGACTGGTGGGTAAAAAGATTTTCAAAAATATTTGAACTGGTTGATATTGTAAGAATTGACCACTTCAGAGGTTTTGAAGCATATTACAAAATTCCAGGGGATGCTAAAACTGCAGAACATGGAGAGTGGGTTAAAGCACCGGGCGAAAAATTATTTAAGACAATCATTAAAAAACTTGGCGATGTCCCAATTCTTGCAGAAGACTTAGGTGTGATAACAAAAGAAGTAAATGAATTAAGAATGAAATTTAATTTCCCCGGCATGAAAATATTGCAGTTTGCATTTGGAAAAACAGGCGAACGAAGATTTCTTCCACATAATCATGAAAAAAACTGTGTGGTCTATACTGGCTCACACGATAACGATACAACTCGTGGATTCTTCAGAAAAGAAAAAGAACTTGATTCTGATGTATTCAAACATGCACAATTTTATATGAATTACTACGGCGATGATATGTGCACAGCATTGATAAGGTTAGCATATTCTTCGGTTGCAGATATTGTAGTAATACCAATGCAGGATATTTTGAATCTTGACAGCGATGCACGAATGAACTTCCCCGGAAAACCTGACGGCAATTGGTGTTGGAGATTCACATGGGATCAAATTAATGATGAAATAAAAAATAAAATTGTAAAACTCATTTTGCTTTATGAAAGATATCCAAATGAAAATGAATATTCACGTGTAGTTTTCTAACTTAAAAAATTATTTGCCTACAACTTTTAATAAATCACCGTATAAAACTTGTGCACCGGGATATCTTGAATCTAATTTAAGCAGCTTCTTAATTGTTGTTAAAGCTTTGTTATATTCTTTGTTTAATGCATAAGCACCTGAAAGATTATAAATTACTTGAGTGTCAGTGCTGTCATACATAAATGATTCCTCAAGTAATTCTATTGCAGGAAGTATATTGCCGGAATTTAATTCAATTTGTCCAAGCCATTTTGCTGAAAAAGCATTTGGTTTAACTTTATATTCAGCCATTAAAACTTTGTAAGCATTTTTATAATCCTGCTTCTTAAGATAATTGACAGCCATAATTTCAAGCTGATTAAAATTTTCTTTAATGAATGGATATTGATAAATCAAAGCTGATATATGATTTAAAAATCCGTCAAGATTATTTTTTCTCAAATAAATATTTGCTGCATATTCATGTGCCTGCATCCATCTAAATTTATAATCAAGATATTCAATTGCTATGGTATCGATAAATGTTTTGGGTTTACATATTTCTTCAGCAGTTTTTTTATTTGCAGGATTTGTAAAGGGCCAATCATTTTTTAACAACTTTATTCTGAAATCTGCAATTGTTGAATCAAGTTGTGAAATTATAAAATTGGAAATTGTAATACTATCCTGAATTTCATACTCATATTTCGGTTTTAAATCAGATGGCAAATATTTCATCTCATTCATTTTTTCATAAAAAAGTTTTCCTATTAATTGATAACCTCTTAAAGTTGGATGAAGATGGTCTGTCATTAAATTATTTCCAATTATATGATTTGGACTGATAGAAGAAAAAAATGCATCAACATCGATGTATGGAATATTATAAATTTTAGAAAGCTTACGAATTATAGAATTAATTTCCTCGGGTGCTCTAAATCTTAATCCATCCAAATCTTTTGCAAATCTAAAAAGTGAATCTGCTTTTTTGAAATTTCCTTGATTATAAAAATGAATTGCTTCGTCATAAACATTTTGAGCTGAATAGTTTTTATATTTTGTTGATACAAAGGGCGGCTGGTCTTTTATGTTGCTTGCTACAGTTGAAATTATAACTGGGATTTTTGCTTCGTTAAGTTTTTTTAATACATCACTAATGTTTTCTTCAAATTGTTTTAATCCCAATTTATAAGCATCGGAATTAAATGCAATATATTTTTCTTTTGCCATTCTCGACATCAATGTTCCGGAGGAATATGGATTTTCTGGTTTTGCAATTAACGAAGAAAACCATTTTAGAATATTTTTTATTAATTGAGTTGTCTTAAACCTGTTCAAATAGAGCATTGCATTAATAATTTCTCTTGAACCTGTTCCTGTTTCTAAAGAGCCCACACCAAGAGCACCGTAATACTCATTATGCCCAGCATAAATTAAAATCAAATCGGGTTTTTGTTTAATTACCTCTGGAATGAAATCTCTTATTGTAAAACTATTAGTTGCAGTTAGACTAAGATTAACAACTTCAATTTTTTTATGAGGATAGTTTAATTCGAGTCTTCTTCTAATATATCTTGAAAAAGAGCCCATTGGCATATAAGGATAACCTGCAGCACTACTGCCTCCAAGGACAAAAATTCTAAAAGCATTTTTATCTTTGACTTCATCAAACACATCTTCAATTGAAGAAGGAGTATTTTTAACATTAGAAAAATATCTTCGTGCAACATCTGGATTAAGCATCAACTTTCCATCTACTACTTCCTGCCACATACTTAAATCGTAACCATAATTAAATAGTCTTAAGCATAATTCTAAAGCAATAAAAAACAGGAAAGGGATAGAAATCATAATTAAATAAAAATAGAATGGATTTTTTGAGAGAGGTTTCTCAATTAAATCTGATTTTTCCTTTTTTATTTTTTTTCTTTCTTCAGTCATTAATAATATCAGCAGAAAATAAAATCATCCAAGTTTAGCTAAAATTAAATCTGCTAAAATTCTTGCACTTTCTTTTAATTCATAATCGCTTTTTACAGATGATTGGCTTTCAACTTCTTTTTTATCTTTAATATCAATGCCTAATATTTTAGCTCTTTCTTCTTCTTTTTTCTTTTTTCGCTCTTCGGCTTTATTTCTTTCTTCTCTTCTTATTGTTTCATTCAAAGAGAAAACTTTTTTTTCTCTGTTTTCTTTGAATTCTTCTATATCATCAAGTAGCAGTTGAAATTCGGGGTCTTTTTTTGTTCGTTCTTCATGTTTTTTAATTAGAAGAGAAATAAATTTTGAAAGGTCGCCGTATTTTTCATACTGCGCAGGTTGAATTTGGTCCCAGGGCAATGCACTTGGTTGAGAACTTTCTCCAAATTCTTCGGATGAATAAGGAGATGGAAAAGCAATATCAGGTTGAACACCTTTATGCTGAGTGCTGCTACCAGTAATTCTATAAAATTTTGCGATTGTAAGTTTTAGTTGACCAAGTTTTTTGTTCGCAATTGGAATATGTCTGTTCAAATCAAGAAGATTTTGAACAGTGCCTTTTCCATAAGTATTTTCTCCAATAACAATTCCTCTACCATAATCTTGAATTGCAGCAGAAAAAATTTCGGAAGCTGATGCACTAAATCGATTTACAAGAACTGCAAGAGGACCATCATAATAAATTTCCGGGTCAGGGTCTCTATCAACTTCAATTATATTCATCATATTTTTTACCTGAACAACAGGTCCTTCTTTTATGAACAAACCTGTAAGCTGAATAGCTTCTTGAAGTGAACCACCGCCGTTGTTTCTTAAGTCAATAACTACGCCATCAACTTTTTCTTGTTTGAATTTTTTTAGAATTTCTTTTACATCTCTTGTTGTGCTTTTATAATCAGGTTTGCCTTTCTGCTGAGCTTCAAAGTCTGTATAAAATGATGGAAGTTTTATAACTCCAATTTTAAAATTGTAACCTTCATGTTGAATATTCATAATTTCACTTTTGGCTGCCTGTTCTTCGAGTTTAACTTCGTCACGAACAATCTTTATTTCAGTTGGAATTGCATTAGGTCCATCACTTGCTTTGAGAATTAAAAGACGAACAACAGTTCCCTTTTTTCCTCTGATTAGTTGAATCACATCATCGAGCCTCCAGCCGATTACATCAACCATTTCGCCGTCTTCACCCTGAGCAACTCCAACAATTTTATCCTCTTCGTGAAGCAAACCACTTTTTGCTGCCGGTCCTCCAGGCACTATTCCAGCTACTACAGTATAATCATTATCTTGACGCAATGTAGCACCAATGCCCTCGAGAGAAAGTTTCATGCTTATGCTGAAATTTTCTGATGCAGCAGGTGATAAATAATCTGTATGAGGGTCATAAATCTGAGTAACTGAATTCATGAACAGAGAAAAAACATCTTCGGCTTCGTACTGCAAAATAATTTTATGATAATTTTGATAACGCTTGAGCAAAACATCTGCAGCTCCTTTCCAATCTTTTCCGGAAAGAATAAGATTAAGTGCATCATTTTTTAATCTCAATCTCCAGATTTCATCGAGTTCCTCTTTTGATTTAGCCCAATCAGCTTTTTCTCTATCTGGTGAAAATGATTCGTCAGTTGAAAAATCAAATTCAGTTTGAAGACATTTTTTAATAAAATTAATTCTTTCGCCTAATCTTTTTTTATAAACATTAAAGATTTCAAAAGGAACAGTTAAATCACCATTGTTTAAGAAATCGTCAAATTGATAACGATATTTTTCAAATGATTCAATATCGGACTTCAAAAAATATGATTTAGAGTTATCAAGATTTTTAATGTATTCATCAAAGATTGCCGATGATAATGAATCATTCAACTTCTGTTTTTTATAATGATAATTTGAGAGAATTTGAACAATAACCTGGTCAATTCTTTTATAAATTTCATCTGGTAATATTACTTTAGAAGAATCTATTGTATGGTCTTTTTTCAATACCTCTAAAGTATTTTGAGCAAAGCAAATGTTAAGTGTCAAGAAAGCTAAAATAGCGATTAAGATTTTTTTCATGTCATTCCTTTTCTAAATTTGAATTCTCATACACTAAGATAATAGTTTTGTTTCAAAAAAATTTCTCTTTATCAGGATTAATTTCAGAAAAGTTTAGTCTACATAAAGATAGCGCTTGATTTTTTGAGTTGGTGTTTTCTCGAAAGGTTCTCTTTGTTCAATCACTTTTGAAAGTCTTGAAAAAGTATTTACTCTTTCATTAACCTGATTCAATAAATCTGATAAAATTTTATTTATGATTTCACGGGCAGATGATTCATTCAATTTCTGTATCTTAAATTCATTATCTATTTCATCATAATTAAGATAAACTCTTGCTATCAATTGACCATTTCTTTCATGAACCAGCGATTCAAGAACATATTTGGATTCATTGATAATTGATTCAATTTCTTCTGGATAAATATTTTTTCCATTAGAACCAATTATAACATTTTTTAATCTTCCTTTAATAAAAAGATATCCATCTTTATCAATAAAACCCAAATCGCCGCTTTTGAACCAGCCGTCATCTGTAAATGTGTTTTTTGTACGTTCAGGGTCTTTGTAATAACCTTTCATAACATTTGGACCTTTAATCAAAACCTCACCTTCACCATTAACAGGGTCGGGATTATCAATTTTCACTTTTACTGAAGGCAATGGTTTTCCTGCAGAACGAAATCTTACTTCTTTTGGATTTGTTCCAGTTGCAAGTGGAGAAGTTTCTGTTAATCCATAACCAACTGCATAAGGAAATTCTGCTTCTTTCAAAAACAACTCTACATCAGCTGATAAAGGTGCGCCGCCAAGACATAACATTTTCAACTCGCCGCCGAATGTATGCATTAATTTTTTGCCGGCTATTTTATTCAATTTTTTTCTGATGTATGGAATTTTATATAAGCTTCTTAAAATTATTTTTTTATTAATCTCAGGCAGGACTTTCAACTTATAAATTTTTTCAATTATTAAAGGAACAGCAAGAATTATTGTAGGTTTTACTTTTGATAATGCTGGAAGCAAAACAGCTGCAGTTGGAGGTTTGTTCAAGTAAGTAATAGATGCTCCTGCAAGAATTGGCGTAACCAATCCAAGAGTTGATTCAATTGTATGAAACAAAGGCAGAATTGATAAAAGCCTATCTTCCGGTTTAACATCAACAATTTTTAATGTGTCAATAGCATTCGACACAACATTTTTATGTGTCAAAACTACACCTTTAGAATGACCTGTGGTTCCAGAAGTATAAAGAATTAAAGCTGGGGTTTCTTCTTCAACTTCATCTGGAAAAATTCCAACAAGTTTAAGAGCAGCTTCTTTAATTTTTGCAAATTCTTTTTTACCGCTTGAAATTAGTTCTTTCAATAAATCATTTTTAATCTGAAAAGGAATGATTGAAAAATCATCAAGTAAAATTTGTAACTGAATATTCCCGTCTTTGAAGTCCTCAATTTTGCTGAATTGTTTTGCAGAAACAAAAATTGCTTTGCTTTCTGAATGACGCAAAACATGATGAACTTCTGATACACTAAATTCGGTCATGATAGGAACAGCAATGGCACCCATCGTTGTAATCGCAAAATATGCTATTGCCCAGTTAGGCTGGTTTTCGCTCAATATAGCTACTTTATCACCAGCAATTATTCCTTCGCTTTTTAAAAATGCAGATACCGATTCAATTTTATTTTTGAATTCTCTGTAAGTTAAAGGCTGAGAATCAATAAAAGAAACTGCAGGTCTTTCAGAATATTTTTCTGCGCTGTTCCTAAGTAAATGAAGTAATGTTAGTTTTTTCAGCTCTTGCAATGTATTATCTTGTTTTTGGTATTAAATTATAATCTCCATTTGTTAAGAGCAAGAGTAAAATTAAGGAATAATATCATTTAGAAGAAAACTTTTTATACTGGATCTATATGAACAAAAACTTTTTGAACCTCATCAATTTCTTCGAGGACATAACGGACACGGTTGCCAATATCATGAGAGAGTGATGTTGGAATATTTTTATCGACTTCGATATGAATTTCAATATGAAATTTATTACCAACATAATGCGAGCGCAAATCATTAATTCCTTTTACTCCGTCAATACTCATAGTCATACTTTTAACTTTTTCAACAAATTCACTGCTTGCAGACCTGCCCATAAGGTAATCAATATTTTCTCTTCCTACTTCGTAACCGGATTTAAAGATAAACAAAGCTACCATAATGCCTGCAATGCTGTCAAAATAATTCAGATTGTAACTTGCACCAAAAACTCCAAGCAATGCAATTGAAGAGGCAAGAACATCATTAATGCTGTCAACTGATGCAGCTTTGATTGCGGGGCTGTTAAATTTTTTACTTACTTTTATCTGATATCGATTCAAAATAATTTTAGTAATTATCGTAATTATCAAAACAACATATACTTCAGGGATTGCGTGAATATTTTGTGGTTCAATTAATCTTTTAATTGATTCTTCAACAATATTTATTCCTACTACAAATGCAAACACAGAAAGAATAAATGCAGCTATTGGTTGTGCAGCATTATGACCAAATTGATGTTTTTGGTCTGGTTTATCGCGTGAAATTTTTACTGCTACTTTAATACCAATTGATACAAGAATATCAGTAAATGAATTTAATGCTTCTGATATAACTGCTATCGAATTAGATAGAATTCCGACTGTTGCTTTAATTACAAACAGAAAAATGTTAATGCCAAGTGCAATATCAGTTGCACGCTTTAGTTGTTGAGACATAGAAGTTTAGTATTTCTCTGTTATTACGATTTCTCTTCCCATATTTGAGCTAATGTAACAATCATTTTAACAGCTGCTTGCATATCCTGAACTGCTACAAATTCAGTGTAAGCATGAAAATTATGCCCGCCTGCAAATAAGTTTGGAGTTGGGAGTCCCATGTAACATAATCGCGAACCATCAGTGCCGCCGCGTATTGAAGATTTAATTGGTTTTATCCCAAGCCGCTCTAATGCTTCAACTGCATAAGCTTCAACTTGTGGATGTTGGTCAAGAACATATTTCATATTGCGGTATTGTTCAATCACTTCAAAGTCAAAAGATGAACCCGGGAAATTTGCAACTGCTTTGTTACATAAGTCTTTTAGAAGTTCTTCATACTCTTTTAACTTTTCTGCATCAAAATCTCGAACAATAAATTTAATTGTAGTTTGAGTTTCATTTCCATTAATGGATGTTGGATGAACGTAGCCTTCTCGTTTTTCTGTTGTTTCAGGTGAAAGAGAATCTTTTGGCAATAATTCTAAAAACTTTGCAGCAATTTTTATTGAATTAATCATTTTCCCTTTTGCATAACCTGGATGAACATTCTTGCCATTAAATTTAATTACAACTGCATCAGCACTAAATGTTTCTATTTCAACTTCCCCTCTGGTTCCTCCATCAATTGTGTAGGCATATTTTGCACCGAATTTTTTTACATCAAATTTTTCTGTGCCGCGTCCGACTTCTTCGTCAGGTGTAAAACAAACTCGAATTTTTCCATGCTTAATTTCTGGATGAGTAATTAAATAATTCATTGCATCAATTATTTCAGCTATTCCTGCTTTATCATCTGCTCCAAGTAAAGTTGTTCCATCACTTGTTACAATATCATATCCTATCATTTCTTTAAGAACAGGATTACTTTCAACATCTATTACTTTTGTATTATCAGCCGGCAAAATAATATCTCCTCCCTGATAATTTTTATGAATGACAGGATTTACGTTTTTCCCGCTTACAGCTGGAGAAGTATCGACGTGTGCTATAAATCCAATTACAGGAACATCTTTGCTGCTGTTCGAAGGAAGAGTAGCCATAACATATCCGTATTCATCCATTTCAACATCCTGCATCCCAATTTCTTTTAGTTCTTCAACTAAAAGTTTAGAGAGTTCAAGCTGTTTTGGGTCGCTCGGAAATGTTTTTGAATCTTCATCAGAAGTAGTTTCTATTTTAACATATCTCAAGAAACGTTCTAATACTGTAAAATTATAATTATCATCAAACATAAAAACCTCTTTAAGAATTTTATTTGTAATTGAAAGTTAATAGAAAATGAAGATGAGTTTCAAGAAAAGATTATCAAAATTGCAGGGTTGAATGATAGCATAATTGCAAGATAACAAGATTACAAAATTGTACCAGTAGCATTGAGCTTATGTAAAAAGTATCTTGCTAATAAATAACTCACCCTTAATCCCTCTCTTGAAAAGAGAGGGACTTTGAAAATAGAGAGAAAGTCGGGGGATGAGTTCGGTTGTTTTAAAGAACTTTTTACACAGTCTCAATTCCTTCAGAATAAGATTTCAAGATTTTAGTTGTTACAGGTTTCAAGTTGCATGTTGCAGGTTATATGTTAACATAACTCAGTAAGATTAAATTAATTCGTTTTTCATTTAGCATTGAATAAATTTATTTCATACAAGTTAATACATTGTTTTTTAATTTTGAGTTAATAAATTATTACAGGTTACTTTATGAATACAATTGAATTAATTCGTAAAAAACGTGAGGGCAAACAACTATCAAAAGAAGAAATTGAATATCTTGTTATAAATTTTACAAAAGGGAAAATTCCTGATTATCAATTCTCTGCTTTTTTAATGGCTGCTTTTCTAAATGGACTTGATAAAAAAGAAACAAATTATCTTACTCTTGCAATGTTGAACAGCGGAAAAATAGTTGACTTATCTTCAATCAAAGGAAAGAAAATAGATAAGCATTCAACAGGTGGAGTCGGCGATAAAACTTCTTTGATAATTACTCCTATTGTTGCTGCTGCAGGAGTGAATGTCCCAATGATAAGCGGAAGAGGATTAGGTCATACAGGAGGAACTCTTGATAAACTTGAATCAATACCTGGTTTTAAAACATCACTTAATTTAACTCAATACAAAAACATAATTAAAAAATGCGGCGCTGTAATGATTGGACAAACAAAAGATATTGCACCCGCAGATAAATTAATCTATGCTTTGCGTGATGTTACAGCTACTGTTGAATCAATCCCATTTATCACTGCAAGCATTATGAGTAAAAAATTAGCTGAAGGAATAGATGGACTTGTTCTTGATGTAAAAACCGGCTCGGGTGCATTCATGAAAAAATACGAAGATGCTCTCGAACTTGCTGATTCATTAACAAACACTGCAAAAGCATTTAAGAAAAATGTAATTGCTTTTATTACCGACATGAATCAACCTCTGGGAAATTATATTGGCAATTGGCTGGAAGTTTATGAATCAATAAAAATATTACAGGGAGAAAAAGTTGACGATTTACTCGAGCTGAGTTTAAATCTTGCTGGTGCTATGATTTATTTGGGGAATAAAGCTTCTTCAGTAGAAGAAGGAAAAGAAATTGCCGAAGAAATTATTTTAAGTGGCAAAGCTTTCAATAAATTTCTTGAGATTGTTAAGCTTCAAGGTGGAGATATTTTTTATTTGAAAAATCCCGATAATTATCCCAAATCGAAATACCATGAAAAAATTTACTCGGATAAAAGTGGATATATTCAAAGCATCGATACTTATGAAATTGGTATTGCTTCATTAGAACTTGGTGCAGGAAGATTAACAAAAGAAGATAAAATTGATTCCAAAGCAGGTATTATTTTTTATCCTAAAATTGGAGATAAAATAAAAAGAGGCGATATTATTGCAGAAATTTTTACGGATAGAAAAGAAAGCATTGATAGCGCAAAGAAAAGAATTTTATCTTCAATAAATATTTCCAAAGGTAAAACTAAAAGAAGCAAGTTGATTAAATTGATAATAACATAAGAAATTTTTTTTTTCAACTCATTAATAATTAAATAAAATATGGCAACACCAAAGAAAATAAAATTGCATAATCAAGATTATTTAGAAATTGAATGGGATAACGGTAAAGTGTATAAGTACCCATTAAAATTTTTGCGCGATGAATCGCCTGATGCAGGAAATAAAGGAGAAACAATTTTGTGGAAGCATTATTCACCACCGCCACAGGGACCAGATAAACCCGGGAAATATGAAATCGAAAAAATTGATCTCGTTGGAAATTATGCTATTCAAATTACATGGAAAGATGGATATAACTTCGGAATATATTCGTGGGATTTACTTGAAAGATTTGGTGAATATCTCGAAGTAAAAAATAATTTGCATCAGGATTTTGATAATCATTGATTAGTATAGCATAAGTAAAAAAATCATTGCAATAATTTTAATATGTTAGAATAATAGAAGGTGTTTCACAAAAATGAATTCTTCTAATACAAAATGGGCTTCAGCCTCATTTACATTGAAAAGTGATTGTTATGCTGCAGAGAGTTGTTTCGAGAACAACATTTTAAATGGCATGCAGGCTTTGCTGATTAAAGAAGATTTCCACAGATTTATTGTTTGGAATGATGGCACTAAGAAGCGAGCCCATTTTTCCATCATTCCATTTTCCCAATTTTCAAGTTTTGAATGACCTACGCTGTTAATGTTACTCAATTTTTTCTGATAAGGATTTTATTCTCTATTAAAACAAATTATCACATTCCTAAAATTCTTTTAATATGATTTTCGTATGTAATCTTTGGTACTAAGCCTTCGTAACTGGCAACAATTTTTCCTTCTTTATCAATTACAAAAGTTGTTGGTATTGCTCTGATTCCGCCATACTGCATGTAAACAGTTTGATTACCATAAACAACAGGATAATTAATTCCCTTTTCTTTCATGAAAGGAATAACTTCATCTTTAGTATCAGTATCAACAGAAATACCAACTATTTCAACTCCCTTTGAGCCGTAACGTTTTTTAATATCAATTAAATCAGGAATTCCTTTTCTGCATGGTGGACACCATGTTGCCCAGAAATCTAATATAACAACCTTACCTCTTAAACTGGAAAGTTTAAGCATTTTGCCGTCTGTAGTTGGCAATGTAAAATCAGGTGCAAGTACACTGCTCTTTTGTGCTGCAGGAACATAGTTTGGAGGATATGGTCCCTGTTCTGGTTCACTTCCACTGTTATTAACAACAAATAAAACAATAATTAATGCTATAAAAAAACCTGTATAAATCCAGCTGCGCTGTTTTTTTGTTAAGCCTTTTGATTCGTTTATTTTTTGTTGTTTCATTGTTCACTCACTTTTTTATTAAAGTTGTTAAACTAAAATAAGAATTATATTCCATTCAATGAAAGTATGATTTTTTTACTCAACAATTTATTCTGCTGAAGTTGAATACTTTTGATTTAATTCTTCAACAAATTTTTCAATATCATTTTCTGTAAACCCTTTTTCTTTAGCAGCTGTTTCAAGCGTTCCCCAAATCGGTTCCCCACACTGCAGGCATCGAATTCCTTTTTCCATTAAATAAGTTACTGCAGGTGGAAAAAGTTCTACCAAATCTTCAATGTAAATGTCTTTAGTGATTTTTTGTTCCATCATCAACTTTCTTTTTGTTTGGAATTGCCCATATTAAACCAATTACAGCTCCATACAAAGTTGATATGTATGGATTACTGCTAATTGGACAAGCACCATTATAACATCCAACAAAGTAATAATATGCATATCCCAAAACAGCGCCAATCAAAACTGGAATTATTTTATTTACTCTGAACATTATACATTAACAATATTTAATGCTTCTTTTACTTTATCGAGAACCATATATTCAGGAGCAGCACCTTCGATAAATGTATTTTCATTAATTACTGTTCTTGGAACTCCACGCACATTGTATCTTTGTGAAAGATGAGGAAACTCTGTTGCTTCAATCATGTCGCTTTTTATTTTATCATTTAAGTAAGCAAATCTATGTGCAGTAATAACTGCTTGAGGACAATAAGGACATGTTGGTGTAACAAAGACCTGCATGTGGACATCAGAATTAATTTTTTTAACATCTTCTTCAAATTCTTTGGAATATCCTGTGTTCCCTGTGCCGAGCATTTTTATGTCTTCAAGCAGAGATGCAAATTCGTAACCGCTTGGTATTCCATAAAATTTGATTCCATAATCTTTTCCATTTTCATCAAGCAACACAGTTGCGGGAATTTTATCAACTCCATACTTTGCTGCATCATCCTTATCGATAACAAAATTTTTAACATCAAGAGAAAGTTTATCTGAAACTTCAACAAGTTCGGAAAGAATTGCTCTGGTTTCTTTGCAATACATGCATTCAAGTTCCTGAGTGAAATAAACTATTTTCACATTCTTTGTTAGAACCGATAATTCTTTCTGAAGTTCTGTTCTTAATTGATCGTCTATGTACATTTTTACCTCATTTTATAATTTTCATAAGATTTGATGATGAAAATAATAAAAGGGTTCAACAAAAATTATTTTTTACCATCACCCCATTTAAGCACTTCTATTTTTACTTGAGTCAATCCTTCTCTTACAAAGTCAAGTTCTTTTGCAGCAGCATACGAAAGGTCAATTATTCTATCTTTAAATAACGGCATTCTGTCATTTATTCTTAATATAATACTTTTATTGTTTGAAAGATTTGTTACTCTCACAATTGTGTTCATTGGATAAGAAATATGTGCAGCAGAAATTTTATTCATGTCAAAAATTTCACCTGAATAAGTTATTCTACCATGATATTTATCAGCATAATAAGAAGCTGTGCCATAAGTAATTTCAAGAGGTGTTAAATTTTCGTATTCCGATAAATCTTCTATAATTTCTGCTTCTGTACTTTTTGTTGTAAACCGTGGCGCAGATGAACACGCAGTAATAAAAATAATTATGATACTTAACTTAAAGAATAGTAATTTTCCCATGAACTTATGAATTTCATTCATTATAAGATAAGTATTAATTTTTATTTGTGTAATAATAAATTAATAGGATAACCAAGTTGAACGAGTTCTGGAATTATATATTCATTACTGCTACTGCTATTTCTTCGTTGGGACTGATATTTATAATTTATTCAAGGACTGTTTTTAACATAACAACTAGGCTTTTTATATTGACTTTAATTCTTGTTATAGCATATTTAATTTCGCACACAGTTCATTTTATAATAATGCCATCTCACGATGTTACATTGCTCGATAAATCATGTCATTCTCTTTTGCTTACTATTTTGGTATCGTTAACATTTCTAACTTTTAACTATCCTGTTCCTCAAAAAACACCTGTGTTAAATTTATTAATCATCATTCCATCTGTCATTATCTTAATTCTTTTATGGAAAGGAACTTTGATTTCTGAATCTTATGTTCATGGCAAGCATTTTATTGCACAATTCACTCCATATTACATTCTTTATATAATCTGGTATCTGGCATTAATTATAATCAGCATCATCTCAATTATTTCAAAATATAAAAGTCATTACGATTTTAATGTTCGCAAACAATTACTTTTATTTCTTTTTGGTTTAATAATAACAAACATAACAACTTTTATATTTGGAATATTTTTGCCATGGATTCTTGGGTTCTATTATCTTGTCGAAATTAGTCCTTTAGCCTTTTTGATAGGATTAATTTTTTTCGGTTCAATTGCAATTGGGAAATATAAAATGTTCCCTGCAGCAATTGAAAAGGTTCATTCATTCAGCTTAAATAAAAAAATATTCTTTTCTGCTTTAGTAATTATTCCAATCATAATATTGCTTGTACAAATTCCGTTAAGCAGAATTTTATTTAATATCAATTCACACGAAGAACTTATTGATTTATTTTTCTACAGTTTATTTACAGGTTTAACAGTTAGTCTTGCGCTTTCTTTTATTATATCAAGAATTATAGCTCAGCCAATTATTATTCTTAAAGAAAAAGTTTTAGAAATTGAAAAGGGAAATTACAATGTTAATGTTAATCTGAAATCATCAGATGAAATTGGCGAACTTGCAGAGGCAGTAAACAGCATGGCTGCAACATTGAATAAAAATAAACTTGAATTGCAACATCGTGAAGAAAGAATTTCAATTCTTCTTAATGCATTTGAAAAATCTTTAGCAGCCATTGCTATTGTAGATACCAATTTTAAAATTATTGAAGCTAACACACAGTTTTATAATATCCTGGAAAAATCTAAAGAGAATTTAAAACCTTCTACGATTGACGATTTACAATTTCACAAATCATCAGAATTATTCAAAAATATTATTGAAGAAGTAAACAATAAAAATGTTTTCATAGGTGAAATTAAAATTGAACTTGATAATAAAAAGAACAAGGATTTGCTTTTGTCTGTTACAAAAATTTATTCACCAAATTCTGAATCAAATGGTTATTTATTTGTTGAAATAGATATTACAGACAAAAAGAAATTGGAAGCCGAGATACTGCGTTCTGAAAAATTAGCTGCATTGGGAAAAATGTCTGCAATACTTGCTCACGAAATCAAAACTCCTTTAACATCAGTAAAAATGAATGTGGATATTTTAAGTCAAACATTAAATCTAAATGATGATGATAAGGAATGTTTTGAAATTATTAAGAAAGAGACAAATCGATTAACTCAGCTTGTAAAAGAAGTTCTGCAATTTTCTAAAACATCTGAATTGAATCTATCAAAAGTAAATTTGAAACTCTTTATCGAAGACATCTTTCAACTTGCAAAGGCAAATAATTTATATAAACAAATTGCATTCATAAATGAAACTGATGATATAGATATTTTTGTTGATTCAGATAAATTCAAGCAAGTGTTGTTGAATTTAGTTCAAAATTCTATTGATGCAATTGTAAATGAAGGAATAATTCATTTGAGTTCACAAGTAAATGAAGATGAGATTTTAATTTATGTTAAAGATAATGGAATCGGAATTGAAGACCAGGAAAAAATTTTCGATCCATTTTTTACTACGAAAGCATCAGGTACAGGTCTTGGTTTATCAGTATCCCAAAAAATAATTGAACAACATGGCGGAACATTAAGATTGATTTCTTCAAAAGCAGGCGAAACAATTTTTGAAATAAAATTGCCCTTTAAAAATGAAAGAAAAAATTTTAGTAATTGACGATGACGAATCAATTCGTCAAACATTAACTAATTTCCTGAAAAGACTTGATTTCACAGTCTTTGCTGCTGAAAATGGAACAGCAGGATTAGAATACTTGCAAAAGTATTTTCCTGATTTAATTATTTCGGATATAAAGATGCCGGGTTTATCTGGACTGGAGGTTTTAAAGAAATCAAAAGAAATAGATCCTCATACAAAAGTTATTTTAATTACAGCACATGACGACGCACAAACAACAATTGAAGCAATGCAGTATGGAGCTTATGATTATCTCGAAAAACCTTTGGATATAGAACGTCTTAGAGTAACAATAGCACGTGCACTCGAATCAAAAATATTAAGCGAAAGAATTGATTCTTTTATCGAAGAAGAAGCTCAAGAATTTCAACCTGAAAAAAGAATTATTGGCAAATCTGCAGCTATGAGAGAAGTTTACAAATTAATAGGACAGGTATCGAATAATCGTGTTACAGTGCTTTTATTAGGAGAAAGCGGAACAGGAAAAGAACTTGTTGCAAAATCAATTCATTACAGCGGTATTACAAAAAATCAGCCGTTTGTTGCTGTAAACTGTACTGCAATTACAGAATCACTTTTGGAAAGTGAATTATTTGGTCATGAAAAAGGTGCATTTACAGGAGCTGATAGAACAAAAAAAGGAAAATTCGAATTGGCAGGAGAAGGAACAATCTTTCTTGATGAAATTTCTGAAATGTCGCCGCACTTACAAGTGAAACTACTGCGTGTTCTTCAAGAAAGAGAATTTGAAAGAGTTGGCGGCGAAACTGTAATTCCAATGAAAGCCAGAATCATTGCTGCAACTAATCGAAATCTTGAACAGCTTGTTAAAGAAAATAAATTTAGAGAAGATTTGTATTACAGATTGAATGTTGTTACAATTAAAATTCCTCCATTGAGAGAAAGAAAAGAAGATATTCCACTTTTAGTAAATTATTTCTTAACGAAGATAAATAGAGAACTTCATAAAAATGTTACGAAAGTTCCAGATGATGTTATGTTGATGCTGAAAAATTATGACTGGATTGGCAATGTTCGTGAGTTAGAGAATACTTTAATTCAAGCCGTTGTGCTTTCAACTGATGATGTTCTTCATAAAGAAAATATTTTGTTAAGAAAATCTTTCAGCGATAGTTCAGAAAAAGAAGAATATTTATTGCCGCTTCACGAAGTTGAAAAGAGGCATATAAAATTAGTTCTTGATTATACAAACTGGAATAAACCCAAAGCTGCAGAAATACTTGGAATTTCTCTTCCAACACTTTATAATAAAATTGAGAATTATAAAATCTCGAAGTAAGATAGAAAATAGAATAAGCGTTACCCTTTTTGGTTGTTAATATTGATAAAGCATAATGAAAGGTAATAAATTACACTGATTAACAGAATTTTAGTTTTCTTAATGGAGTAAAAATCAACTACTAAGTGAAACATAGATTTTATTTTTTGTATGACTTCGTGGTTCTCCGTGACAAACTCCGTGATACTCCGTGTAAAAAGAAAAATTACACAGAGAACCATAGAGATATCACAGAGATCCTTAGAGAACATAGAAAATTTCGATAACACTAAATGAGAAAATACTGAAGCTGCTTACAAACTCGAGATTCCTCTTCTAACGTTTTATAATAAAATTGAATTTTACAATTAATTTTTTTGTATATTTCAAAAAAATGAAAGATAACAATATGAAAAAAATAATAAGTGTACATATATTCAAAGGGGAAAAATATTTTGTAGCTGAATGTGCTGATTTGCCAATTGTAACACAAGGTTTAACTTTAGATGAACTTGTTAAGAATTTGAAAGAAGCTATTGAACTTCATCTCGAAAATGAAAATTTGGAAGAACTTGATATCGCACCAAATCCAACAATTATTGCAAATATAGAATTAGATAGTTTAATATATGCCTAAACTCAAAGTCCTATCTGGTGAGGACTTAATTAAGATTTTTCAAAAATTTGGTTTTATTATTGAGAAGCAAAAAGGAAGTCATGTTAAATTAAGTCGTTATTTAAATGATAACACTAAGCAATCAATAACAATCCCGAATCATAAGGAAATAGATAAGGGAACATTAAAAGCAATAATAAGACAAGCTTCGAAATTCATCTCTGAAGCTGAATTAAAAAATCATTTCTTTTCCGAATAATTCTAATTTAAGAATTGAAATATAAATCTCATTTTCTTCGTGGCTCTCCGTGAAAATCTCAGTGGCTCTCCGTGTAAGAAAAAAATTACACTGAGAACCACAGAGATATCACAGAGAACCTCGGAGAACATAGTATCAGTAAGTTTTTTCAATTCATTAATTCATTTAAAAATTTTAAACCCATTTAAAATTTTTTAAATAGCCTATCAATTACCATCACAAAACAAGTCTAAAATAGAACATTTTACAGGCATAAACTTTGTAATTCATATTTGCTATGAATAACACTTTAACAAATATCATCTGGTTAATTATTTATTTCATAATCATTATTGGAATTATGCTAATCTTAATACGAATCAACAAAATCAAACAATGAATTCAGGAAAACTTATGAGAAGAACCTCAATTATTATTTTAATCCTATTATCACTATTTGACATATCAAAAGCTCAAGTCCAAAAAACTTATCTTGATTCTTTAATAACAGAAGCACTTCAAAATAATCCTCAACTTAAGGCAGCTCAAAATCAATTTCTTAGTACTCAGAAAAAGATAAAACAAGTTACTGCATGGGATGCCCCTCAAGTTGGAATCGAATTCTTCCAGCTTCCAATTCAATCTTTTCCAAATCCATTAAAAAATAATATGGAGACAGATTATTTCGTTCAACAGATGATACCGTTTCCCGGTAAACTAAAAGCAATGGGATTATCTGCAACTTATAATTCTAACATGTATGAAGAGCAATTCAATGCACTAAAGAATAAAATAATAAGAGATTTAAAAAGTGCTTACTATGAACTTTATCTTGTTCAAAGAAAAATTGAAATCAACAAAGAGAATCAGGAATTATTGAAGCAGTTTATTGAAATAGCTACAAAGCAATATGAAGTTGGTATGGGAAAGCAGCCCGACATCATTCGTGCACAAACAGAGCTTTCTTCATTGATTAATGATGAAGTAAATCTTTATAAAGAAAAGAGAGATGTTGAAACGATGCTAAATACAATTTTAAATCGTCCACCTTATCAGCCTTTTAAGGAGATTGATAGTATATATGAAGCTATTCCAGAATTTAATTATCAACAGCTTCTTCCAATTGCTTTGTCGTATAGACCTGAATTGAAAGGGATGAAATTCAACATTGAAATGTATAAAAGTGAATTGAAAGCATCTGAGTTAGAATTCTATCCAGATATCATGGTAAAAGTAATGTATAAAAATATGACTGATACCAAGAACGATTTTTGGTCTGCTATGGTAGGTGTAAATGTTCCGATTGCATTTTGGTCGAAAGATAAGTACAGCGGAAAGGTCGAAGAAAATCAGTTGAATATCAAAACAGCCGAAGAGCAATTCAATTCTATGAAAAATATGATTTCTTATGAAGTCCAAAATGCTATTGTCAAATTAGAAACAAACAGAAATTTATATAACCTCAATAAAAACACTGTGATACCGCAAGCTGAACAAACACTTCAATCAACCTTGGCAGCATATAAAACAGGTAAGACCGAGTTCTTAATGTTAATCGATGCATACAGAATGCTTTTTATGGCAAAGTTAGATTTTTATATGAGCGAAATGAATTTAATGTTAGCAAAAGCACAGCTTGAACAAGCGGTTGGTTTATCAATCAATGAAATTGTAGAAAATATAGATAGAAATTAAAAGGAGATTTTATAATGAAAAAAATAATTATAACTGCAATAGTCTTCCTTATTGTTGGATTAGGTATTGGATGGCTCGTCTTTAAATCAAGTACGTCATCTGTTCAAGAAAAAGAAAGAAAAATTTTATACTATCGTAATCCAATGGATCCAACTCAAACTTCTCCTACACCTAAAAAAGCACCTGATGGAATGGATTACGTTCCTGTTTATGCTGATGAAGAATCTAAAAGCGGCGAAAAGAAAATTGCTTATTATAAAGACCCTATGCATCCATGGTACACTTCGGATAAACCAGGAATTGCGCCAGACTGCGGAATGGAATTAGTTCCAGTCTATGAAGGTGAAAGTGATGTTCAAGGAATTAAAATCGATCCAGTTGTAGTTCAAAATATTGGTGTGCGCGTTGAAACAGTAAAAAGACAAAAGATGCAAAAAGTAATTAGAACTACAGGTAAAATTGATTATGATGAAACAAAAGTTACAACTATCACAACAAAAATTATGGGCTGGGTTGAAAAACTATATGTTGATTACACGGGCAAATATATCAGTAAAGGTCAACCGCTGTTTGAAATTTACAGTCCTGAACTTGTAAGTACACAAGAAGAATATCTTCAGGCAATTCGTTATCTAAAAAAAGTATCTCAAAGTTCGAGTGATGTAAAAGAAGGAGCTCAAGAATTGGTTAATAGTGCCAAGAGAAGATTGCTCTACTGGGATATTTCAGAAAAAGATATTGAAGAAATTGAAAGAAATAATGCTCCTAAAAAAACTCTTACTATTTATTCGCCAGTCAATGGAATTGTTGTTGAAAAGATGATTTATCAAGGCAAACAAATTATGGCTGGGATGGAATTATATAAAGTTGCCGACCTTTCGACAGTCTGGGTTATGGCTGATATCTATCAAATGGATTTACCGTGGATTAAGTTAGGCCAAAAAGTTGAATTGGAATTATCTTACTTGCCAGGCAAAACTTATCAAGGCAAAGTAACTTACATTTATCCTTTCTTAAACGAAGAAACAAAAACTATAAAAGTAAGAACCGAAGTAAGAAATACATCAAATTATGATTTTAAACCTGGAATGTTTGCTACAGTTAAATTTGTCTCCCCCGTTTCTGTTGATGCTATTGTTGTTCCAAATCAGGCAATTATCCGCTCTGGCGAAAGAAATATAGCTGTAATTTCATTAGGCGGCGGTTACTTCGAACCAAGAGAAGTTAAATTGGGTGTTGAATCGGATGGATTAGTTCAGATACTTGAAGGTATTCAAGAAGGTGAAAAAATTGTTGTCTCTTCTCAATTCTTGATTGATTCGGAAAGCAATCTTAAAGCAGCAATTCAGCAAATGAGCGGTCATAAAGGAATGGATATGAGCCTGCCTACCGACAAGGCAGGCAAACCTATGGAACAGCAAAAGTCTTCGGAAGACCACAGCAAAATGAATATGGATGAAAAAGAGAAACAAAAGAATGATGGAAAATCAAAAAAATTAGAAATAACTCATGAAGACGATGATAATTCAATAATTCGCAAAGGAGTTATTGATGTAAATGCAATTGATAAAAATAAAGATGGTAAACTTTATCAAGACATTATGGATTGGAATGTAATTTCTGATAAACCAGGTAAATGCCCAATATGCGGTATGACACTCAAAGAATTTACAATTGACGAAGTTAAAGCTAATCTTGAGAAACATGGGTTTGAGTATAAAAAATAGAATCAGAAGAATAATAGCGTATTTGAACTCAACCCCCATCCCCTTCTCTTGGGAAGAGAAGGGGTGGCTTCCCACTCTTTTCCATACTTGTATGCTTACAAAGGCAGATAGTAATTTAGGGTGGGTTAATTAATAAGGTAAACAATTATGAGCTTAAACAACAAAACAAAATTAGTACAAATTGCAAAGTCAATCTGTAGAGAATTAAGAAAAAATCAAACAGAAGCAGAAAAAATATTTTGGCGAGTTGTACGCAATAGAAAATTTTGTGGTAAAAAATTTTATCGTCAATACCCAATCTTTCATGATATAACTGGTAAAGAAACTTTTTTTGTTGCCGATTTTTATTGTCACGAGGCTAAGTTAATTATTGAACTTGATGGTAAAATACATCAATACAGACTAAAGGAAGATAGTACAAGAACAAAAGTCATAAATCATCTAGGAATAAGAGTCATAAGATTTAAGAATGAAGAAATAATCAATAATCTATCAAATGTATTGGATGAGTTAAAAAAATATCTTGAAAATTAATAAATGTAAAACCTATCATCTTTTTAATTTTTTAATGAAAAGATGTTTGAAAATTATTTGGTATTTGAACTTAACCCCCATCAACAATTGGTGAGAAAACGGGAAAAAGTCCCTCTCTTTTTAAGAGAGGGATTTAGGGTGAGTTTTTTAATTGAATAACGGTTAACTTTAGTCAATCTTCAAATTTACTTAACAAGTCAAATAATGTATGATAAAACATAAATTTACATTGGAGTAAAAATGTTACAAAAAATAATTGAGTTTTCTGTAAAGAATAAATTTCTCGTCATACTCGCAACAGCTTTTATAATTGGTATTGGAATCTATTCTTTAGTGAATACTCCTGTAGATGCTATTCCAGATTTGAGTGATGTACAAGTTATAATTTATACAGAATATCCCGGACAATCACCAAGAATAGTAGAAGACCAGGTTACCTATCCTTTAACCACAGCAATGGTCTCTGTGCCAGGTTCTAAAGTAGTGCGGGGTTATTCATTTTTTGGTTTCTCACTTGTTTATATAATTTTTGAAGATGGAACTGATATTTATTGGGCAAGAAGTAGAGTATTAGAATATCTTAACTATGCACAAAAAAGACTTCCCCCTAACGTAGTTCCTACTTTAGGTCCAGATGCAACAGGTGTCGGCTGGGTTTATGAATATCAGCTTACATCAAATAAAAGGTCCCTTCAAGAACTTCGGTCAATTCAAGATTGGTATCTAAAATATGCACTCTCTTCTGTTGAAGGTGTAGCTGAAGTAGCAAGTATTGGTGGATATGTTAAACAGTATCAAGTAACAGTTGACCCTGCAAAATTGTTAGCCTATAACATTCCAATCGATATGATTGAAATGGCAATTAAAAAATCGAATAACGACGTCGGTGGTGAAGTAATTGAAATGGGTGAAATGGAATTTATGGTGCGAGGACTTGGCTATATCAAATCAATTGAGGATGTTGAAAATATTCCATTGATGGTAGATAAAAGAACTAATACACCTGTCTACTTAAAAGATGTTGCAGATGTTACGATTGGTCCATTAATGAGAAGAGGTTTAGCAGAATCCAATGGCGAAGGCGAGGTTGTTGGTGGCATTATTGTAATGAGGTATGGACAAAATGCTCTTAAAGTTATTGAAGGAGTAAAAAAGAAAATCGAAGAATTAAAAGCTGGTCTTCCATCAGATGTAAAAATTGAACCCGTTTATGATAGATCAGGATTAATTGAAAGGGCTATTGATACATTAAAAGAAAAACTTATTGAAGAAATATTAATTGTGGCTCTGGTTTGTATAATATTTTTAATGCATGCAAGAAGTGCGTTTGTAGCAATCTTTACATTGCCCACAGCTATATTAATGTCTTTTATAATAATGCGATGGCAGGGAATTAATGCAAACATAATGTCATTAGGTGGAATTGCAATTGCAATTGGTGCAATGGTGGATGCTGCAATTATTATGATTGAAAACGCACATAAACATATTGAACACGAAGCACTAAAACCGCCCGAAGAACGAAGAAATCGCTGGCAAATAATTATTGATGCATCGAAAGAGGTGGGACCATCGTTATTCTACTCATTACTTGTTATAACTGTATCTTTTATTCCAGTATTTACACTCGAAGCCCAAGAAGGCAGATTATTCAGACCATTAGCATTCACAAAAACATATTCAATGGCTGCTGCTGCAATTCTATCAATAACAATTGTTCCTATTCTGATGGGTTATTGGATTCGTGGTAAAATATTGCCGGAAGAAAAAAATCCTATTAACAGGTTTCTTATTAAAATATATCATCCTGTTGTTGATTTTGTAATAAAGTACAACAAAGCTGTAATTGTTGCTGTATTAATTATTCTCGGCTTAACAATAATTCCGTTCAAAAAAATTGGTTCTGAATTTATGCCTCCACTTTATGAAGGTGATTTACTTTACATGCCCACAACAATGCCGGGAATATCAATTACAAAAGCAAAAGAATTGTTACAGCAAACAGATAAAATCATAAAACAATTTCCAGAAGTTCATCATGTATTTGGCAAAATTGGACGTGCAGAAACTGCAACCGATCCAGCTGGTCTTGATATGATTGAAACTACAATAATGTTAAAACCAGAAAGTGAATGGCGCCCAGGGATGACACCAAAAAAACTTATTGATGAAATGGATCGTGCAATTCAATTCCCAGGTGTAACAAATGCATGGACAATGCCTATTAAAACAAGAATTGATATGCTTGCTACTGGAATTAAAACACCAGTTGGAATTAAAATTTCTGGACCTGATTTGGATACACTGCAAGA
This sequence comes from Rosettibacter sp. KY25, assembly GCF_057554405.1. NCBI lineage: Bacteria > Pseudomonadati > Ignavibacteriota > Ignavibacteria > Ignavibacteriales > Melioribacteraceae > Rosettibacter > Rosettibacter sp. KY25. The sequence continues at coordinate 30,859 of NZ_BAAJAO010000014.1, forward strand.
AATTGGTAGAAAGGTGGAAGCTGTAATGAGAACAGTTCCCGGGACTCTAAGTGCCTTTGCAGAAAGAGCTGTCGGTGGTAATTATCTTGATATTGAAATTAATAGAAAAGAAGCTGCACGATATGGTTTGACGATAGATGACGTTCAAAAAGTTATTCAAACTGCAATGGGCGGTATGGCTGTTACAAATACAGTAGAAGGATTAGAAAGATATACTGTTAACCTCCGCTACAGCAGAGAATTACGAGATAATATTGATGCCTTAAAAAGAGTCTTGATTCCAACTCCAATTGGAGAACAAGTTCCAATAGGTCAACTTGCAACTTTTACACCACGCAAAGGTCCTATGGTTGTAAGAAGTGAGGATACACGTCCTAATGCATGGGTCTATGTTGATATAAAAGATATTGATGTAGGAACTTATGTTAAAAATGCTCAAAAAATAGTTGCTGAAAAAATTAAACTGCCTGCTGGTTATAATATCACATGGAGTGGTGAATATGAATATATGCTGCGTGCTCAAGAACGATTGATGTTAGTAATTCCGATGACTTTATTCATAATCTTTATAATCATTTATCTCAATACTCGATCGCTTACAAAAGTTGCAATTGTTTTTCTTGCTGTTCCATTCTCTTTAGTTGGTACTTTTTGGCTTCTTTATTTACTCGGTTACAATTTAAGTATTGCAGTTTGGGTTGGAATAATTGCTCTTGCCGGCTTAGATGCAGAGACCGGCGTAGTTATGTTACTTTATCTTGATATTGCATTAAAAGAATGGAAAGAAAAAGGTTTACTTACTGGATTGAAAGGACTTAAAGAAGCTATACATCATGGTGCTGTTAAACGTGTACGACCTAAAATTATGACTGCTTCTGTAATTATTGCTGGTTTAATTCCAATTATGTGGAGTCACGGAACTGGTGCAGATGTAATGAAACGAATTGCTGCTCCTATGCTCGGCGGTGTTGTTACTTCAGTATTGATGGAGTTAGCCGTTTATCCTGTAATTTATTACCTCTGGCGTTCATGGGAAATGAAAAAAGAAGCAAAGGAAAAAGGAATGGAGAATGTGTAAAAAGTACTTAAAACAACTAAACTCATCCCCCTATTTCGCTCTATTTTTCAAAGTCCCTCTCTTTTTAAGAGAGGGATTTAGGGTGAGTTATACATTAGCAAGATACTTTTTATGCAAGCTCAATAGTGTTAGAATCTTAAAAAAGGAATTTATATGACAGCTTAAGAAAAAATTATAAATGATAAAAAAGTAAAGAAGAAATAAAGAAGGAAAATTCTTACATGATTATTGACCATAATAAATCAGGCAAGTAAAATATTAATAAATAACAAATTACTATTAACAAATGAGCGTTAAAAACAAAGGAGTGTTAAAATGAAAACTTTAAAAGCATTGAGCAGTATTGCAGCAATTCTGTTTTTAGTTCTTGTTTCTGTAGTTGATGCACAAGATAAAAAAGATTCTACTAAGACAGACCATAAAATGATGAAACATGATCATTCAAAAATGCACGATATGATGAAAGACTCTACTCCGCATTCAAAAATGATAGATAAAGACAAAAAGAAATCCCCTTTAATTAGAGAAGGTGAAATTGATTTGAATGCAATTGATAAAAATAAAGACGGAAAAGTTTTCCAAGACCAAATGGATTTTAATGTAATTTCCGATAAACCTGGTGAATGTCCATTATGCGGAATGAATCTAAAAGAGGTAACTCTTCAACAAGCAAAAGAAAATTTACTCAAACATAATTTTAAGGTTAAAAATGGCGTAGAGCAGAAATAATCTGCTCTACTTTATATAGATGAATGGGGAGTGTCTAAAAATTAATGTTAATTTAAAAAATAGAACACAGAGGGCACAGATTTTAACGGACTTTCATAGATTATTAATTGAAAAATTACATTTAGACACTCCCCATTCGTTAATCTTTGAGGCTACATAAGATTGAAAAATAGAAAGAGATAGTTGAAAATATTTTATCGGAAACTTTTAGAAATTTATCTACTTGTTAACCGTAATTAAATCGTTATCATCTGAGTTCGATAGTACAGAAAATATTTTATTACTGCAGCATATGACTATGGAGAATCATTATCGAAATTTGAACATGGTCACCAAAATAAAAAGGAATAAAAGATGAGTTACTATTTCCCAAAATAGTTAATAACAGCTTTGAACAAGCAATTGAAAAAGTTACAACTGCGCTCAAAGCCGAAGGATTCGGTATCCTTACAGAAATTGATGTTAAGGAAACATTAAAAAAAAATTAGATGTCAATTTCAAAAAGTATAAAATATTAGGTGCATGCAATCACCCTTAGGCATACAAGGCTCTTCAGGCAAAAGATAAAATAGGAACAATGCTGCCATGCAATGTAATTGTTATCGAGCAGGTAAAACAAAATTGAAATTGTCTCTGTTGATCCTGTAGCAAATGCATACAATTAAAAATGAGGGACTCTGTTCTATAGCAGGAAAAATTCAAACTAAATTAAAGAAGTTAATTGATTCTCTCTAATTAATTTTCTTAATTTGTTATAAAGCGGTTACAATAAAATTCTTCTACGATAAAATTGTTTTAAGATATAGTTCCTATTTTTCATTTTAAAACTCTCATCGCATTCAAGATAGCTAATACCGCAACGACCATATCTCCAAATACTGCTTCCCACATTTGTTGCAATTCCAAATGTGCCGAGAAAAATGAAGAAAAATTTTACTTTCATTGCAAGGAAAATATTTTGCCAGATAATCTTTCGGGTTTTTTCTACATAAATCGTTGCTACAACCTGCAAAGGTAAATCCGGTCATAAGAACAACATCTGCGGTCTCAATTGCAGCATTGGAACCCAAAGCATCCATTGCTATTCCAACATCAGCATTAGCCATTACCGGCGAATCATTTATTCAATTTCAAACAGAAGCAATTTCATTTCCCTCTTAGTTTATAATTCTCTTTCAACTTCTTTTTTCTCAAACCATTTATAAAGTGTTGGTAAAACAAAGAGCGTTAATAGAGTTGAAGTTATTAAACCTCCAATAACAACAGTTGCAAGAGGTCTTTGCACTTCAGCTCCGGCGCTGGTTGATAATGCCATTGGAATAAATCCAAGAGAAGCAACTAAAGCAGTCATTAACACTGGTCTTAATCTGGTTGCAGCTCCTTCAATTACAGCATCTTCCAAAGACATTCCTTCTTGCCGTAATTTATTTATGAATGAAACCATCACAACTCCGTTCAATACAGCAACACCGAACAGCGCAATGAATCCGACTCCTGCAGAAATACTGAAGGGCATTCCACGCAGTAGTAAAGCAAACACACCGCCAACAATTGCAAAAGGAATTCCAGTATAAATTAACAAGGCATTTCTGATTGAACCGAATGAAATGAACAGAAGAATGAAAATAAGGAATAGAGCCAATGGGACTACAATCATTAATCTCTCTCGAGCGTTTTGAAGGTTTTCAAATGTTCCACCCCATTCTAAATAATAGCCAGTTGGTAGCTTAACTTGTTCATAAATTTTCTTTTCAGCCTCTTCGACAAAGCTTCCTATATCTCTGCCTCTTACATTTAGCTCTACAACAATTCTTCTTTGGCTGTGTTCTCTGCTTATCTGTGCCGGACCTTCTTCAACAAAAACATCTGCAATTTGACTAAGCGGTATTGTTGAACCGTTTGGTGATGGAACAAGGATATTTTTGATTGTTTCTATATCACTTCTTGCATCTGGTGCAAATCTTACGACCAAATCAAATCGTTTGTCGCCTTCAAATACTTTACCTGCTTCTTTACCTCCGATAGCTGTTTCAATTATTTGGTTTACATCAGCCACATTAATTCCGTAGCGTGCAATTTTATTCCGGTCAATCTTTATTTGAAGCTGTGGTAATCCGGTTATCTGTTCTGCTTTTACATCTTTGGCTCCGTTAATCCGACTAACAACCTTTACTATTTCATTGGCTTTCTCTTTTAAAACATTTAAATCTTCGCCAAAGAGTTTAATTGCAATATCTGATTTAACACCGGATATCAACTCTGCAACTCTTAATTGAATTGGCTGTGAGAAGCTATAAGCAATTCCAGGAATTTTATTAAGCTCTTTTTCCATAGCTTCAATCAATTCTGTTTTTGTTCTTCCTGTAGTCCAGTCTTCTTTAGGTTTAAGATTGATAATGATATCGCTCATCTCAACTCCCATTGGATCGGTTCCTATTTCTGCCCTTCCAGTTTTGGATACAACACTTTCAACTTCCGGAAATTTTAATATTTCCTTCTCAATCATTGTAGATGTTTCAATTGCAGTTGTCAGCGAAGCACTGGGTAATCTGAAAGCTTGAATTGCAATTGCTCCTTCATCTAATTGAGGTATAAATTCACTTCCTAAAAATGGAAAAATGATAAAGCTAATCAGAACAAGAACGCCTGATACGCTTACAACTAAAATTCTTTTATTTAATAATTTTTTTAGCAAAGGAACATAATATTTCTTTGCATAAATGATAATCGGACTCTCTCTTTCTTTTACTTTTTTCTTGAACATAATTGCAGACATTACGGGAACATAAGTTAAACTTAATATTAATGAACCGATAAGAGCATAAGTAACTGTAAATGCCATAGGTTTGAACATCTTTCCTTCAAGACCTGTCAAGGTCATTATAGGCAAATAAACAATAATGATTATGCCAACAGCAAATACAACTGGTCTTCCTACTTCTAAGGCAGACTCAAGTACGGTTTCGCTTGTGCTAACATCATTTTTTCTTTCGTGAAGTTTTCTGATTGCATTTTCAACCATTACTACAGCACCATCAACAATTAATCCAAAATCAATTGCGCCGAGAGACATTAAGTTGCCTGATACTCCGGTTGCCGTCATCATTATAACAGCGAAGAGCATTGATAGAGGAATAACAGAAGCCACAATAAAACCGCCACGAAGATTGAATAAAAGTAAAACAAGTATTGCAATAACTAATATTCCACCTTCCAATAAATTTTTTGCAACAGTCCAAATTGTTTTATTCACAAGCTCGGTTCTATCATAAAAAGGAACCATTTCAACATTTTCCGGCAAAGTTTTTCTAATACTTTCAACTTTATTTTTTACATTCTCAACAACTGTTCGGCTGTTAGCACCTTTAAGCATCATTACAATGCCGGCTGCAACTTCACCTTCTCCGTTCATTGTTACAGCACCTTGCCTTAATGCAGGTCCAAATTTTACATCAGCAACATTATGGATATAAATTGGCGTTCCATTGTTATCAGTCTTTACAATTATATTTTTTATATCATCTATATTTTGAACCAAACCGTTTCCACGAATTAAGTATTGCTCATTACTATGTTCAATGTATGCGCCCCCAGCATTGGAATTATTTTCTGCCACAGCCTCATAAACATCACGCAAGGTGATTCCATAACTAATAAGTTTCTGGGGATCAACTAAAACTTGATACTGCTTTTCAAATCCACCGAATGAATTTACTTCATTTACTCCTGGAACGGTGAGCAATTGTCTTTTGGCAACCCAATCTTGGAGCGTTCTCATTTCCATCAACTCAGTCGAATCTTGCTTAGTTTTTCCTTTGGGCTTAATCACATATTGATAAATTTCACCTAATCCAGTGCTGGTTGGACCCAAAACAGGTTTTCCAAGTTCTGCTGGTATTTCATTAGCTGCATTTTGCAGTCTCTCAAATACTAACTGCCTGGCAAAGTAAATATCAACATTTTCTTTGAATACAACAGTAACTAATGATAATCCAAATTTTGAGACTGAGCGAATTTCCTCAACATCCGGTAAACCATTCATTGCAACTTCAATTGGGAAAGTAATTGTTCGTTCAACCTCAACCGGCGCAAGTGTTGGAGAGGAGGTGAGAATTTGTACTTGAATGTTAGTTACATCCGGCACAGCATCAATAGGCAATTGTCTGAATGCAGCAATCCCTGCAGCTATTAAAATTATAACAGCAAAAACTATCAGTAATTTTTGTTTAAGAGAGAAGTGAATTATTTTTTCTATCATATTATTCCTCCTCTCCTAAAGATTCTTTCATCATTTCTGATTTAAGAAAGAATGCACCCTTTGATACAACTTTGTCACCAGATTTTAATCCTTCAATTACCTCTACCGATGAATTTGACTCAACGCCTGTTTTCACAATTTGCTTTCTAAATGTTGTATCGTTTTCAACAACAAAAACATAACTTTCATCATTATCTTTGATTACACTTTCTGATGGTACAACAATTCCTTTTGCCTCAGATGAAAGAGGGATTAACATTTCACCAAACATATTTGGTTTAAGTTTGTTGGCAGTATTTTGAATTTCAGCTCTGATTTTAATTGTTCGTGTATGCTCGTCAACAACTTGCCCAATATATATTACTTTCCCTTTGAATGTTTGATTTGGTATTGATGTGGTAGAAAATTCGATAGTCGGTTTGCCAAAAATTTTAAGAATGTCTTTTTCATAAATCTGACCATCAGCCCAAATACTGTTAGTGTTGATTATTCTGAAAGCGTTTGTATTTGTTTCCACTAACTGCCCAATCACAACATTCCTTTCAACAATAATTCCATCTATAGGTGATTTGATTGTTAGTAATCCAGATGTATGTTCATTCTCATTTATGTTTTCAATATCCTCGTGAGTTAAACCAACCGAATGAATTTTTTTATCTTCAGCATTGAATTCTGCTAAAGCTTTTTCGTATTCTGCTTTTGCAGTCAGATAATTTTTTTGAGAACCAACATTTTGTTCAAGCAAAGTTTTTTGTCTTTTATATTCTTGTTCTGCAAAATCAAGATTTGCTTTTGCTTTAAGATAATCACCTTTCAGTTGACCTATTTCAAGTCCTTCAATCTGCATCAACACTTGTCCGGTTTTTACATAATCACCAACATTTACAAATACTTTGTGAACTCGTCCTTGCATTAAAGAGCCAACTAGTGCTTCATTGTTTTGGTTTGTAATTATTACAGCAGGAACTTTTATAAATCCATTTAATGGTTTTATTTCAGCAATAACATATTTCAAATTAATTTTTTCAGTTGCTTCTTTATTTAGAACAATAATCCTTTCCCTTGTTTCAGTTTTCTTTTCATTTTCTTCATTGTTTTCATTTTTACTGCAGCCAATAAGTAAGGCTGATATAAGTATTGTTACCAATAAATATTTTTTGAATTCTATCATTTTATCTCCAATTTTATTTTAATAAACTTTGACCAACAGTTTCTTCAAGTGTAAAGAGTGATAAGTAATACTTAAGAAGTGCTTTGATATAATTGTTCTTCGAAGATATCAAAGTTTGTTTGGCTTGAAGATATTCTAAATATGTAATTTCACCAGCATCGTAACTCTTTGTAGCAACACGGAAGATTTCATCTGATTGTGGCAATATGTCATTTAAGTAAAGTTTTACCTGTTTAAGGTCATTTTCATAATCATTGAATGTGCTTTTTAATCTAAGGTAAACTTCATTCTTTACTAATTGCAGTTCCGATTCAGCAATATTTACATTTGCCGATGCTTCTTGGATTTGTCCACGTTGTTGAAACATAAACCACAATGGAACAGAAATTCCAAAGGATGCACCGTAATAGCCATTGTCGCCATCCCTTGTTTGCTTGAAGTAAGAAAGATTAAAGCTCGGTAAAATAGAAGACCACGCAAGCTTTTTATCAATAAGGGAGGAACTTAAATTTAGTTCTGCAATTTTTATTTTTGGATTAGCATAAGAAGATAAGCTAAATAATTCATCTAAAGAAAATTTATATTCGCTAAAAGCCAAACTATCATTGAGCGTAAAAATCTCTTCTGATTGTCCTCCGCATCCTAAAGCAAAATTTAATTCTGCAATTGCAGTTTTAAGTTCGTTCCATACAACTTCTAAATTATTTTTTGCTTCTGTGAATTGAACTCTTGCAGTTAGTCTTTCAAGATTAGTTCCTTCACCTACATTATATCTTATCTCTGCTTTTTTGAAAAAATCCTCAGCAATCGATAGATTTTCTTCTGCAATCTTTAATTGTTCCTCCTTTGCAAGTACATTGTAATAAGCAGATTTTATTCGTGATGTGATTATAACTTCGGTTTGCTTAAATCTATAATAATCAATCTCCTCTTCAATATTTAATTTGCTGCCTTTCAAAAAATAGTTTGTAGGGAACTCGAATGACTGACTTAGTGCCAGAGTTTTTTCGCTGTAATTACTTAAACTTCTGTTCACTGGCGTGTATTCATAACTCACTCCAACTTCCGGCTGAGGTAATGATATTCCGCTCCAGAATCTTCCTTTGGCTTCTGATATTTTTTCCTGCGCTGCCTTGATTTCCGGATTATTTTTTAATCCAATTTCAATAGCTTCATTTAATGATATTTTTTTTGTTTGTCCAAATACAACTGAAGTTATAAATAGAATAATTACAACTATTCGTTTATACATAGCCATCCTCTATTTAATAAATACTTATTTACTTTGGTGATTATACACCAATTCCCAATGATTGGGATAATAATTCAATTTATTTCTACATAGAAGTAAGCTTGGAAAGCTTAAATAAGAAGTGTTCTTTTAAAGAGGTATGTATTTGGAGTAAAAAATTTTTTTGTAGGATATAAGTCAGAATTTTGTAAATAGTTCTTTATCTTTTTACATTTTTCACAACAATTATCATAATCAAAAAGAACATCCCGTGTAGTAATTTTTTTATAAAGATTTTCTGTTTTTTCAATTCTAGTTAGTTTAATAATTTCACAAAAATCCTTGTGATTATGTTTTTGCGTTAACTCAGAAAAAAGATTCAATTCGCTATGAGCAAAGAATAGCACAAAACTAATAAGAATAAAAAATGAAATTATTTTTTTTCTTTTTTTCATGCTTAAATATAACTTGTCTTTGAAACAAAACAAAAAGAATTGGGAAAAATTTCTGTTAGTATTTATTACTAATGTTCGTAAGGAATTTATTTTTTCTAAATCTCTAAATAATTACAAAGAAATATAAAAAAGTTAATATTTTGTTTAATAAAAGTGAGCAATAAACTCCCGAAGCAACTTGTCTTTCCATACATTAGTTATTCCAAATATATCATAGTTAATTTCTATTAGAACTTTTGTTTTGTAAAAATTCAATTAAGTCAAAGCAGGTTAACAAAGTTCTGTAATAATAAAGCCAACTATACTTTTATTTTCATCCTTCAAGTATATCTCAAGTTCTATGTTTTGTGATATTTAAATGAAAAAAGTTTTTCTTTCAGATACTAAGGTTTTTATTTAGCTTACTGATTTTTTAAAATTTGCAGTGTTGATTTTATTTTTTTTGATGGTCATAAGTCCTCTTTTAATTGCATATATTCTAACATTTTCCTTTTTCACATACTCGCTATTAAAGGCATGTTTAGTAAGATTCTTCTTTCATCACAAACATTTTAACCCAAATTTTGAAAAGTTCTGGGCTTGTCTATTATTCATCAGCTTACAATTTTTTCTTCAATCATAAAAATATGTGCATCAGGTCCGCCGAAAGTAATCAATCTAAGTTTAAGGAATGCTATTTAATAGAGTTTATTTAATATTAAGAGAGAGGATTAATAATGAAATAATTTAATAGCGTTGTTTATGATTTATCAAATTGCCGTCTGCATCGTATACGCACAGCTCTATGGGCATTTGTCCGGGTAATGTATGCGTAGCGCAACCAAAGCAAGGATCATATGCGCGGAAAGCCATTTCTATCATGTTCAACGTAGCATCAGTAATTTCGCAGCCCTTTTTAATTAATCCCTTTGCCGCTCGTTTAATTGACATCGATATTGCTGCATGATTATTCGTCGTCCCAACAATTAAATTTGCTTTTTGAACAATTCCTCTTTCATCAGTAATGTAATGATGAGTTAATGTTCCTCGCGGCGCTTCAACAATGCCTACCCCTTCCGTTGGTATTTCTGTTGGTATTGTTCTTATTTCTTTTGATGTTATCTCTGGATCATTAATGAGTTCATTTGCTCGTTCGGCTGCATACATCAATTCAATTATACGTGCCCAGTGCGTTGCTAATGTATGATGAACTGGAATTTTTCCAGTGTGATCGCCAGTAAAAGTTTGATAAAATTTTTCATATTCTTCTTGTGCTAAAGGTGTAGCCATTCCCTCAGAGACATTCAACCTTGAAAGAGGAGTTGCAATGTAGACTCCGCTATCAATTCCATCAACAAATCCTTTCCAACCAACTTTTTTCAAGAATGGATATTTAAGATAGTTCCAGCTTTCAATATGTTCAGCAATATACTCTGTATATTCTTTTGGCTCATATTTACAAAACTCGTTTCCTTCTGGGTCTATCACCCGAACTTTGCCATCATAAAAATTTACTTTGTTATTCTCATCGACTAATCCCATATAGTATGTTTTTTGTGTATATGTATCAGAGAGAATAAGATCAATATAGTTGGAATTTTTTAAAACGATATCATCAAAGACCTTAAATGTAAACTTGGCAAAGTCGATAAAGTACTCTAAATCTTTAGCAAATTGCTCTCGTTCTTCTTCGCTAAGACCTCTTGTAATTCCGCCAGGTATCGCAGTTACTTGATGAATTTTTTTGCCTCCCAAAGTTTGAATTATATTTTGTGCAAGTGAGCGGAGCTTAATAACTTTTTTCCCTGCTTCAATACCAACTTTATTAATGAGTCCTAAAATATTTCGTTCTGACTTTGGTGCATCAGGTCCAACAACGAAGTCGGGACCACCCAGAGCATAAAAATGAACGGTGTGGTCAGCACAGAAGAAAACCGAATAAAGCAATTCTCTCAGCTTTTTAGCTGCAGGCGGAATTTCTACTTTGTAGACTGCATCACAGGCTTTGGCAGATGCCATATGATGAGCTTCGGGACATACACCGCAAATGCGAGTGGTAATTCGGGGCATTTCTTCTACAGGTCTGCCCTGAACAAATTTTTCGAAACCGCGTAATTCAGGAACTATGAAGTAGCAATTTTCAACTTCGCCTTCATCATTCAAAAAAATATCAATTCTACCATGACCTTCAAGTCGTGTGATTGGGTCTATTTTTATGTGTTTCATAGCATTAACTGTTTTAATTTATCATATCATTTTGTTTTCGTTGTAAAAGAGAGGCAGCAAGAGAAAATCTATATAATGTTCCAATCGGGTCTGCTATTTTATTTAATATTTTTCTTATTTCTTCGGGAGTTGTTGCATCAATAACTGAGCTTAATGCAGAAATCATTTTCGCACCTTGATCTTTTACATTAGGAGGTGGACCATAGCATCCGCGGCAGGGAACATTCGCTTTTACACAGAGAGCACCACATCCACTTCGTGTTGCAGGTCCCATGCATAGTATTCCCTGATCTAATAAACATTCATCTTCTTTAGGAATAATTTCGTGAGGTCTGAAAAATTCTTTTATCTTTTTTTCTTTTCTTATTCGTGGACATTCATCGCAGCACGTTTTACTATCGGTACCCAAAACCGAGCCTTTTGGAGGTAATTCTTTCCCTGTTTTTAGTATATCAATTACTGTTAAAAGAACTGCAGTTACTTGAAATGATTGTGGCGGACATCCGGGAATATAATAATCAACATCTACAATCTGGTCTAATGTATGAACTGTATTCCAAAATTTTGGTAATGTTGTTTCACCTTCTGCTTGTTGAGTATTTGTAACAGGAAAAATTCCTTTGCTTTCTTCTTCAAGACTTGGTGAAGATTTATATACAAAATCAAAAATATCTTCTTTCGTGAACAAATTTGCTAAACCTGGGATACAACCTTCCGAAGCGCAAGAACCAAATGCAATTAATAATTTCGATTTTCTTCTTAATAATTTTGCCATATGTTCATTTTCGTCATTGCGAATTGCACCATTAAAGAGTGTTATATCAATTGAGTTATCATCCATTGATTCAATGTCACTGTATTTAAAGTCCATTGCACAGGGCCAAAAAACAATGTCAAAAAATTCGGCTACGTCTAAAATTTTTTCTTCAATATCAAGAATTGTAATTTCGCATCCGCCGCAGCTTGCAGCCCAATACAATGCTAATTTTGGTTTTGCCATTTTACCCTCGTTCATTTCTAAACAATTTTAATGGACCTAACTTTTTAATTTCGTCAGTAAATTCAAAAGATACTTTTGCGTACTTTTCAGCTTCGGAAGCAGAGATCCATTCAAGTCGTACTCTTTTTTCGTTTATACCAAATTGATTTAATAGCATTTTAAGAAATTCTATTCGTCTGATTGTTTTAAAATTTCCTTCAAGGTAATGGCAATCTCCAAAATGACAACCGGCAACAAGAACACCGTCGGCGCCTTTTTTGAATGCTTCCAAAATAAAAGATGGGTCTACCCGGCCTGAACACATTGTTCTAATAATTCTAATATTTGGTGATGATTGAATTCTTGAGACACCGGCTAAATCGGCTCCTGAGTATGCACACCAATTACAAAGAAAGCCGACAATTTTTGGTTCGAATCCATTTGTATTTTGTTCAGTATTCATAGTTCTACTATTTTATATTTCTAAGATTCCTTCTAATTCAGCATAGATTTGATTATCAGAAAATCCCATGCCTGTAATAGCACTTGCCGGGCAGGCTGCAACACAAGTTCCGCATCCTTTACAAAGTGTATCGTTGACGAAGGAGACCTTTTTGGTTTCGTCAAATTCGATTGCATTGTAAGGACATAAATTATTACAGATACGACAGCCTGAACAATATTTTTCATCGATGAATGCACGAATAGGATCAATTTCTACTTCACCTTTCGAAATAATAGAGAGAGCTCGTCCTGCTGCAGCACTTGCCTGTGCAACTGTATCTGGAATATCTTTGGGTCCTTGTGCACATCCTGCTATATAAATTCCATCACTTATTGTTGAAAATGGATCTAACTTTGGATGCCGTTCTAAGAAAAATCCATCCGGACTTTTTGATAAGCTCAAAAGTTTTGCAATTTTTTCTGCTCCTTTATTTGGTTCAATGGCATTGCAGAGGATTACCATATCGACTGGAATTTCTCTAAATTTTCCAATAAGAGTATCTTCACACTTTACAGCTAAAAATGTATCGCCGTCTTTCGATTTTCTCTCAACAACTTCTGCAACTTTGCCTCGAATGACATTGACTCCTTCGTTTAATATTCTTGAATAAAATTCTTCGTAGCCCTTTCCATAGGCTCTCATGTCGATGTAGAATTGATAGACTTCGGCATTAGTTCTATCTTTAATAAGATGTGCAAATTTCATTGCATACATGCAGCAAACACGTGAGCAATATTTGTTGAAATTAGAATCCCTTGAACCAACACAGTGAATAATTGCAACAGCCCGTGGCTCTTTGCCATTCTCTAATAGTATTTTTCCATTAGTTGGTCCAGTAGAGGATAAGATTCTTTCAAATTCGAGAGAGCTGTAAACATTTTTTAATCTTCCATAGCCGTAAGGAAATAATTTTGAGGCATTCAGAATATCATATCCTGTTGCAACAATTATTTGTCCAACATTAACATCAATAATTTCATCTTTCATGGAATAATCAACTGCATTTGGTTCGCATACTCTTTGACATTCATGGCATTCAACACATACACCACAATTTAAGCATCGTGATGCTTCCCGAACTGCTTGTTCTTCAATAAAGCCAAGTTCTACTTCTTCAAAAGTGTTTTTTCGTTTGGATGGATCTAATTTGGGAACTCGCTCACGTTCTATCTTTGGAGTTTCTTTGTATGTAGGAGCATAAGAATGGGGTCTGAAACTTTCACCTCGTAATACTTCTAATTTAACCATATGAGTAGTATAATTTTGCAGAGGTTCATTATTAAGATATTTTTCGATTGATTCGGCTGCCCGTCTACCTTGTCCCATCGATGCAATAACTGTTGAAGGTCCTAAAACAACATCACCGCCTGCAAAAATTCCTTTGACATTTGTTTCGAGTGTTTCGAGATTAGTTTGAAGTGTTCCCCATTTTGTTGTAATAAAAGTATTATTCATTTGCAGATCCTGTAAATCTGGAGTTTGACTAATTGCTACAATCACTTTATCAAATTCAAGTATATGTTCACTATTAGGAACAGGAATAGGTCTTCTTCTGCCTGATGAATCAGGCTCGCCCAGAGTCATTCGAATACATTTTAAAGCTTTTACTTTACCATTGTCTTTAAGAATTTCAACAGGAGCTGTTAGATAAGCAATATGAATTCCCTCAGCTTCAGCATCTTCAATTTCTTCTTCGGAAGCAGGCATTTCAAATTTAGTTCTTCTATATAAAATTGTAACTTTTCGTGCCCCTAACCGAAGAGCAGTTCGCGCAGCATCAATAGCAGTATTTCCGCCTCCTACCACAGCAACATTCTTTCCTATATCGATACCAATCCCCACATTTACTTTTCTAAGGAATTCAATACCCGAAATAACTCCATCTGCATCTTCGCCTGGAATATTAAGTTTAATACTTTTATGTGCACCGATAGCAATGAATATTGCAGAATATCCATCGGAAAACAATTCATCTATAGTAATATCAGTTCCAATTTTCGTATTAGTTTTAAATTGTATTCCAAGATCTTTCAGATAATTAATTTCCATAGCTAAGAGATGTTTTGGGAGTCGATATTCTGGAATACCAACAGCAAGCATTCCGCCTGGTATTGAATGTTGTTCAAAGACTGTAACTTGAAAGCCTTTGAGTGCTAAGTCATGTGCACATGTTAACCCGGCGGGACCAGAACCAATCACAGCAACTTTTTCTTCTCGCTTTACTTCAATTTTAGGAGGAACAAATTTTCCATAGTGTTTTAATTCCCAATCGAGTGCAAATCGTTTCAGTTGTTGTATTGCAAGTGGTTTATCTACATGTCCGCGATTGCATTCACTTTCACATGGATGATAACAAATTCTGCCGCAAATAAATGCAAGAGGATTTCTTTTATGAATAAGTTGTGCAGCCTCGTGAAATCTTCCGTTTCGAATTAATGCAATATATCCTGCAGCTTCCTGACGAATTGGACACGACTCAATACAGGGTGGTCGTTCCTGTCGATCTATGACATATGTGTTTGGAACTGCCTGAGGAAATGCTTTATGAATTGCAGTACGCATTTGTTTAAATTCATCGAACCAGTTTGGAACTTTAACAGGGCATACTTTTGTGCATTCACCGCACGATGTACATTTAGAATTAACATACCGGGCTTTTTTTCTTATTCTTACAGTGAAGTTGCCAATATATCCGCTTACTTTTTCTACTTCGGAAAGGGTCATTAATTCTATATTTTTTCTGTGACTGACAGATACCATTTTAGGAGTTAATATACAGGCAGCACAATCAAGTGTTGGAAAAGTTTTATCAAACTTTGCCATCTGTCCGCCAATAGTTGATTCTTTTTCTACTAGATAAACCTTGTTGCCCGATTCTGCTATTTCCAATGCTGCCTGAATTCCTGCAATCCCTCCGCCTATTATTAATGTATTTGGATTAATTTTGCTTTTACCAACTTGAAGAGGAATATGATGTAATACTCGTCTATATGCTGCATTCACTAATGCTAATGCTTTCGTTGTTGCCTTATCTATATCATTATGAACCCATGCACATTGTTCTCTTATATTTGCCATTTGAAATAAGTATCGATTTAATCCAGCTCTTTCACAGGCATTTCTAAATGTTAATTCGTGCATATGAGGTGAACAAGCAGCAACAATTACTCTTGTCAACCCTTTTTGTTTAATATCATTTTGTATCATTTGCTGCCCGGGGTCTGAACACATAAATTTATAAGTTGTAGAAACTGCAACATGGGGTTTTGACCTCATTCGTTCCGCAATTTCATCAACTCTGACGGTTTGTGCAATATTTACACCGCAGTGACAAATATAGATGCCAACTTTTTCGTTATTATTCATTTTTACCCCGCTATAGTAAGTTCGTTTTGTTTTGAAGATGAAATGAATAACTCTTCTAATTTTTCACATTTATAAAAGTTGTTTTCCAATCCTAATTCTTTTTTATCGATTCCTAAGGCTACACCCAAAATTTGAGTAAAGAAAAGAATTGGCATCTTAAATTCAGTGCCATATATTTTATTTATTTTGTTTTGATATCCTTCCAAATTCATTTGACATAGCGGGCAGGTGGTTGCAATGCAATCGGCATCATTTTCTTCAGCACATTCTAATATTTCTTTTGATAATTTAAGAGAGGCATTTTGAAAAGTTGTCATAAGCATACCCCCGCAGCATCGCAATTTATAAGGGAAATAAATTTCTTTGGCTCCTAATGATTCAAAAAGATTCTCCATCGACATTGGATTTTCTCTGTCATCAAAGCCTTTTTCCGGGCGAACTATTTGACAGCCATAATAATTCGCAATCCTTAATCCTTGTAATGATATCTTTATGTGTAACTTAATTACTTCTATTCCAACATCGTTCACAAGGACATCAAGCGGATGTCTAACCCGTATAGTTCCATGATACGATAAATTAGCTTCGTTTAAACAGCGATTAACTTTCTCAAATACTTCTTCGTTATTTTTCAAATATCGATTAGCTTTGTTGAGTATTGTATAACAAGAACTGCAAGGAGTAACAATGTCGCAGCCAAGTTTTTCAGCAAGAGCAAGGTTACGTGCAGCAACTGCAAGCGCAGTAATTTCTTTAATTGACATATAAATTGTTGCTCCACAGCAATTCCAGTCTTCTAATTCAGTTAATTCACAATTGAGATTATTAAATACTGCTTTGCACGATTGATCATAACTTTTATTAACTGAATGAAGACTGCAGCCAGGATAATATGCGTATTTCATTTTTAATGCTTCCAAATATTTATTCAACTTATTGATTTATATCCAACAGCTTCGGGCATATAAGCGGGGTATTCTTTTTCAATTGGCATATCAAATGTTTCAGCCTTTTCCATAATTTTTCTTAAATTTTTAATCCCTTTTATTTTTTCAGTAGAAAATTTTATTCTATTTTTTTTGAGCATACGAATTCCCAAAGGTATCATATTAAAAATTTTCCAAAAGCCGGTTTTCATAATAAATTTTATGATTAATCTTGGTTCATTGAGTCTGCCATATTTGTAAATGCTTTTCATGAACGATTGCGATAATGCATAAGTTGGTATACTCTTATTTAATATTTTCTTTTCCATGGCAGTTCGTTTTAGTGCATAAAGTATATCGGTAACTTTAATTTGAGAAGGACATCGTGTTTGGCAAGTATAACATGAAGCGCATATCCAAATAGTTCTGCTTTTTAAAATTGATTCCATATCACCAGCTCTGAATAAAGCAATTAATTTTCTTGGTGTTATATCCATTGCATATGAAAGGGGACATGAAGCAGTACACGTACCACACTGAATACAAAGTTTAATTCTTTCACCTTGCGGAATAACTTTTGTGTGATCAAGAAACGTATTTCTTAATATAGTTTCTCTTTCATTAAGTTTGCCTGGCAGAATTTCAATTTCTGTAATCATTTTTTTCCTTACAATTCTTTTATTGTTTTTCTTTTCTTAAACTATCTTCAACTTCCCAGTGCTTTACATCTCCAAAATATTGAGGATATTTTTCAATCATTTCATATTCGGCAGTTAAGATCATTTGATGAGAAAATTCCATATCAGCAAGAAATCTAAACATTCTTTTGCCTGAAAGGTCTTTTACATATTCAGCGCAATCGAGATAAAAATCTCTCGAACGCTTTTCCTCATCAATTGCTATTTTCAAAACATCTTTTATACTCAACTGTTTTCTTGCCAAAGAAGAATTGACATCTTTAGGCATCTGGCTCTCCGGTAGTTCAAGAGGTATATCTGGAAACATTTCATTATATTTTTTTTCGAGCAGTACTTGATGTTGTCTTTCTTCTTTTACAAGATTGATAAATCGTTCTTTTAATAAATCATTTTGTGATAAATCTGCTAAATCCTGATAAATCTCCTGAGCGTCGATTTCACTTCGAATTGCAATGCCAAGTGCTTCTAAGGCTGTAAGATCTTCGGCAATCATTTTTACTCCTAATTGGTTGCAACTTCTGTGCTATTAAGATTAAATTCTTTTTCAATAAATGAAACTATCTTTTCAGTACAAATATCAATCGCTGTTTTGATTTCACGGCTTATTTTAAATGTGAATACATCTATTTCTTTTGCTTCGATTGCATAAATAAAAATTGATTTAGGCATTTGTATGTTCATCTTCTTTGCAAATTCGATTGCTGTACAAAAATTAATATCGTGATAAGAAACCATTCTAAGTGAATTAATAAAATTTTTATGTGAGAACATGTAAATATGCCCTGCTGGCTTCATTCCGCTTTTTATTGTATCAATAATTATGGCTGAATTATAATCCTTTATTAAATCAATAATTCTAATTCCACCCAGTGAAGTTGTATCTACTTTAATTTGAGGAATATTTTGCAGCCTTTTTTTAAGTCTTTCTGCTACTAAAATTCCAGCTCCGTCGTCACCCAAAATTTTATTTCCAAGACCTAAGATTATTAAAGGCAGTTCCATGGATTTTCTGATTTTTATAGATTATTGGCAAGTTGAATGCCATATTGCAGGAAGTATAAAAGAAGTGGTTTTTGTGATATTATAAATTAACAGATTAACGGAAAATCGTTAATTAAGTGCGGAAGTTCGCAGCTTGATTTTGTATGAAAGAAAAATGCAGTATCAACCGAGATTATACTTTTTTAATTTATCTCTGAAAGTGGATAAGCTTAATCCTAATAATCGTGCAGCATGAGTACGGTTTCCTTCGGATAGAATTAGTGCTTGCTGTAATAAATGGGATTCAACGCAGCTCATAACTTCCTCAAAATTCATTCTTCTATTTTCAAAGCAAGAAATGCATTTTTTAAAGAAATTGTCTAACTGTTGTTTTTGTTTTATTTCGTTTGGAAGATTTTCCAAAGTAATTTTACCATTTGTAAAGAGAACTATACGCTGGATTATATTTTTCAGTTCTCTAACATTTCCAGGCCAAGAATAAGATTTAAATGCCTCAAGAGCTGGTTCAGAAATTTCAATTGGTCTGTTTGGTTCATATAATTTTAGAAAATGGTTTATTAACAAAGGAATATCATCGGCTCTTTCACGGAGCGGAGGGATTTCAATAGGGAAGACATTTATTCTGAAAAATAAATCCATCCTGAATTTTTCTTGTGCTACTAATTTGCTCAAATCAATTTTTGAAGATGTTATTAAACGTATATCTAATGGTATAGATGTTTGCCCACCGATTCTTTTAATTTCTCTATTTTCAATTACTCTCAATAATTTAGGCTGAAGTTCTAAAGGGAAATCGTCAATATCATCTAAGTATATTGTGCCTTTATCAGCAATTTCAAATAATCCTTTTTTTTCATAAAGTGAACCTGTAAATGCACCCTTTTCGTATCCAAATAATTCGCTTTCGATTAAATTTGGCGGCAAGGTCGAAAGAGAAACTTTAACTAAGGGATAGTGACTGCGGTTGCTTTTTTTATGAATATATTCTGCAAACAATTCTTTCCCTACTCCGGTTTCACCAATTAACAGGATTGAGCAATCGGTATTTGCAATCTTATCAATCTTTTCTATTATTTCCAGAATTTTCTTGTTTTGACCAACTATTATGTTACTTCCATTTTCCATTTTTATAAAATTTTTTATCAACAAATTCTTGGCAATTGTTCTCCTGAAATCATATCTACAATTCGAGTTGTTCCGATAATTGTTTTCATAAAAACTAAATTTGAATTGTCTTCAATAATTTCACCAATAATTTGTGCATTTTGTCCGAGTGGGTCCTGCTGCATAGCTTTTAAAACTGAATCAGCATCATCAGGCTCTACAATGACGATAATTTTTCCTTCGTTTGCTATATAAAGCGGATCCAATCCAAGTAATTCACATATGCTTCTTACTTCTTCTTTTATTGGAATTTTATCTTCATAAATTAACATACTAACCAAAGCAGTTTGAGCAATTTCATTCAAACAGCTTGACAAACCTCCTCTCGTTGGGTCGCGCATCATATGAATGTTTTTACTTACACTAATAATTTTTTCTACTAAATGATTTAACGGAGCAGTATCACTTTCAATTTCCGTTTCTATTTCAAAATTATTTCTTGATGTTAAGATTGCAATTCCATGTTCGGCTATGCCGCCGCTTAAAATTATTTTGTCTCCAACTTTGCATTTTGCCGGACTTATATCAATTCCATTTTCAATTATTCCAATTCCCGATGTATTGATAAAAATTTTATCGCAGCTTCCTTTTTCAACTACTTTTGTGTCACCAGTTATAATTTTTACGTTTGCTTTTTCTGTAGCAGATTTAATAGATAAAAGTATTTTTTGAAAATCTTCTATCGGAAAGCCTTCTTCAATAATAAAAGAAAGTGAAATGAATAATGGTTTGGCACCGGCAACAGATAAATCATTTATAGTTCCGTTAATTGCAAGTTTACCAATATCCCCGCCTGGGAAGAAGATAGGGCTTACAACAAATGAATCTGTAGTAAAAGCAAATTTTGATTTTGATATTTCAAAAATACCGCTGTCGAGCCTTTGAGATAAAATATTGTTATCAAACAGCGGATAAATGAATTGCTCTAATAACTTTTTGCTGTAAGTTCCCCCTCCGCCATGAGCCAGCAGAATTTTGTCGTACTCATTGCTTTGAACGGGACAGCTGAAGTTAATATTTAATTTGTCGTTCATCTTTGTTTATAAATTTATTAATTGAATTATATCGATAATAAGCCGAGCAGGCTCCTTCTGATGAAACCATAGGTGCGCCCAATGGATTATCAGGATTACATTTTTTATTGAATTGACTGCATTCATATGGCTTTTTAATACCTTGAAGTATTAATCCTGCAATGCAATCATTTTTTTCCTCCGACTGAATTGAACTTATACAAAAAATTTTTTCTGCATCGAATTCAGAAAATTCTTTCTTTAACTTTAATCCGCTGTTTTTAATTAAACCAATTCCCCGCCAATTGCAATCTGTAACTTCAAATACTTCGTACATTATTTTTTGTGCATTCAAATTTCCATTCTCTTTAACTGCACGGCTGTATTGGTTTTCTACTTCATATTTGCCTTCTTCTAATTGTCTTACTGCCATTAGAATTCCTAAAAGAATGTCATTGGGTTCAAATCCAGTAACAACAATAGGAATTTTATATTTTTTTGCGATTGGTAAATATTCTTTATAACCCATCACGGTGCAGACATGACCAGCCGCAAGAATTGCATTTATTTTTGTTAATTGAGACTGAAGCAGCAATTCAATTGCCGGTGGAACTAATACATGTGCACAAAGAATAAAGTAGTTTTTTAATCTAAGTCTTTTTGCTTCCAGAATTGAACTTGCAGTAGCTGGCGCAGTTGTTTCAAAACCGATTGCAAAAAAGACTATTTTTTTGTCTGGATTTTCTTGAGCAAGTCTTACTGTTTCAATCGGTGAATAAACTGTTCTTATATTTGCACCTGAAGCTTTGGCATATAAAAGATTATACTTTGAACCTGGAACTCGAAGCATATCGCCGTATGATGTTAAAATTACATTATCATTAAATGCAATGGTGATTGCTTTATCTATAAAATCAGTCGATGTAACACAAACTGGGCAGCCCGGGCCATGAATTAAAGTAATTTGCTGCGGCAAAAGTTCTTCCAGTTTGTACTTTAATATTGTATGTGTTTGACCACCGCAAATTTCCATTATTTGCCATCGATGCTTTGTAATTCTTTTTATTTCATTTGCTATTTTTTTGGCATCAGTTGGGTTTCTATATTCATCAATGAACTTCATCTTTGATTATCTTCTATATTTTTTATCATCATTAAAATTTCTTCAGCTTCTTTTTCGTCTATTTTATTTAATGCATAACCAACATGCACTAAAACATATTCACCAACTTTTACATTCGGAATCCACTCTATACACACTTCTCGTATTGAACCTCCAAAATCAACTTTTGCAGTTTTATAAAAAGGGTTGGAAGAGTCAATAGAAATTATTTTACCTGGAATTGCTAAGCACATAATTTGCAACTCCTATTAAATTTTTATAAGAAACTGAATTAGTTGATACCGCCCCTTTAGTAAATAAATAAGCTGCTATTTGACCGGCAGAAATTCCTCCGTCGTTTGGAGGAATTTTTTGGTTAAAATATACTTTTATATTGTTTTCATTAAGCAGGGCAGTGGTTTTTTCTGTCAACAATTTATTCTGAAAACAACCACCGCTTAGTAATACTTTTGATGATTTTGTAATCTTTGCAACACTTAAAATTATATACGATAAAGTATTATGAAATTTCCCGGCAATAATAGAACGGTGTGAATGCCTTTTTATATCTTTAATAATTCCTATTAATATTGGTTTCCAATCGACTATAATTTTATCTTTATAATGAATAGAAAAATTGTAACAATCTTTTGTGCTCTCATCAGCAATATATTCGAGCATCATAGCTGCCTGCCCTTCGTAAGTAGAAAAGTGACAGACATTCAGCAAAGAAGAAATTGAATCGAATAATCTTCCGACACTCGATGTTAATGGGGCATTAATTTTATTTAAAATTGATTGCCGGATAATTTTTAATTCATTATGCGAAAAAGAATTTTTTAAGATTTCTAATACTGTCTTTCTTAATTTATAATTGAACAATTCAAGAAGAATTCCGGCAAGACATCTGCGAGGTTCACGAACGGCAAGCTCACCGCCGGGCAATGGAAAAGTTTTAAATTGTCCTATATGATTTACAGTTTGTTCGCTGGTAAGGAAAAATTCTCCGCCCCAAATATTCCCATCTAAGCCATAACCAGTTCCATCCCAGCTGACACCTAATGCCTCGCCTTCGACTTCATTTTCAAGCCGGCATGCAGCAATATGAGCATAATGATGTTGAATCCGAATAACATTGTTGCTTAATGATTTGGCATGCTTTGTTGATAAATATTCGGGATGCATATCGCATAATATTAATGATGATGATAATTTATTTAATTTCGATAAGTCGTTGATTGTATTAACAAATGCTTTGTAAGATTCTTTTGTTGTTAAGTCGCCGATATGCTGACTGATGATAATGTGATTATTCTTTTTCAAGGCAATTGTATTTTTAATATGTGAACCCAGAGCTAAGACGTCATGGTTCATTAAATTATTTTTTTGTAAAATTATTGGGAAAGGGGCATACCCGCGCGCTCTTCTTAATATTACCTGTCTATTATTTATTATTCTTACAATGGAATCATCTACATGTCTTACTATTGGTCTGTTATGGATTATAAAATAATCAGCAATGTTTTTAAGTCTGACAAATGCATCATCTTCATTAATACAAATTGGTTCTTCCGATAAATTTCCACTTGTAGCCACAATTGGTCTTTGAAGTTTGTTCATCAGCAAATGATGAAGAGGCGAGTAAGGCAGCATAATACCAAGGTAAGGATTGCCGGGTGCGCATTCTTCTGCGATGAAGCTATGTTTATAATTTCTTTTCTTTAATAAAACTATAGGACTTTCATTTGACAGCAGAGCTCTTTTCTCTAAAGAAGACACGTAACAAATATCTTCTACAGTTTCAATATTAGGGAACATAAGAGCAAAAGGTTTTTCACTGCGATGCTTTCGACAGCGCAGTTTTTTAATTGCTTCTGAATTTGATGCATCAACTATTAATTGATAACCTCCAATTCCTTTTAATGCAATTATCATTCCTTCAGAAATTAATTCCGCAGCATAATCAATTACATCATTCTGAGAAATTAAACATTGCCTGTTATTATTCCATAATTGAATTTGCGGTCCACACTTTGGACATGCAATAGGCTGAGCATGAAATCTTCGATTGGATGGGTCTTCATATTCTTTCCTGCACTCACTGCACATGTTAAAAATTTTCATTGATGTATTGGGTCGGTCATACGGAAGAGATTCTATTATTGAATAACGAGGTCCACAGTTTGTGCAATTTATAAACGGGTATAAATACCTTCGATTAGTTTTATCATACATTTCTTTTAGGCAATCATTACAAACAGCAATATCAGGAGGAATTATAGTAAGTTGTTCACCTTCAACATGGCTGTTGATAATTTGAAAATCTGAGTAACCAATTGTATCTAATACAGAATATTCAAGCCCTGATATGAATGCAATTTTTGGTTTTTCAATTTCGATAGATAATAAAAATTCCTGAATAGAACTTTCTTCTCCTTCAACTTCAACAAGCACTCCCCCCAGTGTATTGCAGACATAACCACATAAGTTAAATTTCGAGGCAAGTCTGTAAATAAAAGGTCTAAATCCAACACCTTGAACATTGCCTCTAATTTCAATTTTATAGCGTACTTTCATCTACTATTTATATTATCAAGCAACCATTCACATAATTTGTCGATACCTACATTTTTTGTACAAGAAGTCTCAAATATTTTTAAGTTAGGATTAATTTTCAGTGCGTTGTTCTTGAGTATTTCTATTGAAGAATTTAAATAAGGAATTAAATCTACTTTATTGATTATCATTGCATCGGCTTTACGAAAAGCCATTGGATACTTTAATGGTTTATCGTCGCCTTCAGTTGTGCTGACAATTACAATCTTTATATTTTCTCCAAGATCAAAGGTAGCTGGACAAACCAGATTTCCTACATTTTCTATAAATAATAATTTGATTTGTTTATTATTTAACTGTGAAAAGGCATCTCGTATTAAAATTGCATCGAGATGACAAGCACCATTTGTTATTATTTGGGCTACAGGAATTCCATATTTCTCAATTCTCTCTGCATCAATTTTTGTTTGAATGTCTCCTTCAATCACTCCTATATTAACTTTATTCTTTAGCGATTCTATTATTTTTTCTAAAATGCTTGTTTTACCCGAGCCGGGGGAGCTAAGCAAATTTATTACAAATATTTTTCTCTCCTTAAAATTATTTCTATTGAATTCAGCAACTGCATCATTTTTTTCAAGAATTTTTCTTTCGATCGTTATTATACTCATTTTACTTACTCCTATAATTCTTCTATTTCCAACTCTTCAATGTCAAGTTCATTACCACATTTTATTTCAACATCGAGAGAATTACAATTCGGGCAATAAATTAAATCATCTTTAATTTCATTTTCCATAAAACAATCATTGCATTTAACAATAACTGGAACCATCTGTATTTTAAGTGCTGCATTTTTCAATGGTGTATTTTCTGACAACAATTCAAAACAAAAATTTAGTGAGTCTACAAAGACATTACTCATTTTGCCAATTTTAAGTTTTACAGCTTTAACGGTAATATTTTTATCAGTTGGAAGATATTGAGTAGATATATTAATTATTTCCTGAGCAATGCTCAGCTCATGCATTGTAATTGCATTTTTATTTTTTATCTTTAATAAGAACAAGTATCAATTCTTGTATTAATATATGAATTTTAAATCAAAGATAATATTGTATTATTTAGTAGATAGATAATTATAAACGACTAATTGTATCATTATAACATGGGGGGTAATTATGCACGAATCAATATTACTCCTTTCATTTTCTGCAGCATTAATTGGTTTTGTTCATACAGTATTAGGACCCGATCATTATCTTCCTTTTGTTGCTATTGCACATGCACGCAAATGGACAATACAAAAAACACTGTTAATAACTTCGTTATGCGGAATTTGTCATATTTTAAGTTCTGTTTTTCTTGGATTTATTGGAATAATGTTCGGCATTGCACTTAATCAACTTGAATTAGTTAATTCTGTAAGAGGAGAAATTGCTGCATGGTTGTTGATTAGTTTTGGTTTAATCTATTTTTTGTGGGGACTAAAAAAAGCATGGAGCAATAAAACTCATTTACATATCCATAATCAAATTCACGAGCACAATAATTTAACTGATGGAGATAATGAAGAGAAAAAGAATATCACTACATGGGTACTGTTCATCATTTTTATTTTTGGTCCATGTGAGAGTTTAATTCCTTTATTATTGTATCCCACAGTGCAAAAAAATATTTATGCAATTTTAATAATAACAATTATTTTTATGATTACTACGGTAGGAACAATGTTATTTGTTGTTGCTTCGATGTATTATGGAACTCAGTTTATCAAATTAAAAAGCTGGGAGAAATATTCTCATGCAATTGCCGGTTTAGTAATATTCATCAGCGGGATGGCTATAGAATTTTTAGGTTTATGAATCATCAGCAGAAAACTTTATAATCTGTTCTCCAAAATCTAAATACTGAAATAACATTCTTGCTAAAATATATTCCTCTTATCCTCACATTTAGTATTGTTACCTCTCTGAATTCTATCTCTAATCATTATCCACCATTTTTCAATTTTAGAAAATGATAAAAATTAACAATTAGCAAATAGAATGAACTTATTCAAAAAATTATATGTTACAACATTTGTAATAATTAGTAATAAATTAATTTTCATTAAACAAAAGGAGAACCAAAATGAAAAAGCTGTTATTTTTTATATTAATTGTAAGCCTTGGATCTTTACAGGCACAAACAAAATGGACTTTTGATAAAGCTCATTCAAAAGTTCAGTTTAAAGTTACTCATATGGTTATTTCAGAAGTAACTGGACAATTTAAAAGCTACGACGGCACAGTAGAAACATCCAAAGATGATTTTACAGATGCTAAAATTAATTTCACAATTGATGTTAACAGCATTAACACCGACAACGAACAAAGAGACAATCATCTTAAATCCGATGATTTCTTTAATGCGGAAAAATATCCAAAGATTACTTTTGTAAGTAAATCATTCAAAAAAGTCAGCGATAAGAAATATAAACTTGTTGGCGATTTAACCATCAGAAACATAACTAAGCAAGTAGAACTTGATGTAGTTTATAATGGAACTGTAAAAGACCCCTGGGGTAATACAAGAGCTGGATTCAAAGTTACAGGTCAAGTTAATCGCTTCGATTTCGGCTTAAAATGGAATGCATTGCTTGAATTAGGCGGTGCGGTAGTCGGTGAAACAGTTGATATAATTATTGATGTTGAAATAGTAAAATCATAATGAAACTTGAAGAAGAAATAAAACAAAAAAAGTTCAGGAATGAATTTCATAAGTTGGCTGTGAATATAATTTATACTCACAGCTGGCTTATGAATTATCATAAAAAAATATTTGATAAGTTTGATATAACAAGCAACCAATTCAACATACTAAGAATTTTGCGCGGACAATACCCCAAACCTGCAAGCATTAATCTGCTTAAAGAAAGAATGCTCGATAAAATGTCAGATGCTTCGCGGCTTGTTGATAGACTGCTGAAGAAAGGACTAGTCGAAAGAAAAATTTCAAGTGACGACAGAAGAAAAGTTGATGTCATAATTACAAAAAAAGGATTACATCTACTTTCTCAAATTGATGAATTAAATTCTGAATTTGACAGAGTGTTTAAGAATATTAATAAACAAGAAGCACAGATTCTTAATGATTTACTCGATAAGTTGAGAGGTTAAAAGCTTCTAAAATATTTGAACTAATTTGTGTAAAAGATAAAAATTATATTATCTGCTTTTATAATGCAGTAATCCCGAGACAATCTTAAAACTTTGTCCCATGTTTAAGTTTTACAATCAGCTTACAAATATTCTCACAGATTATATAAATGAAAAATTGCTCCTTAATTTATTTGAGCAATACCATTTTCTTCACATCTGAATAGTTCCCACAAGTAAGTTTATAAAAATAAACTCCGCTTTGAATTTTGTAGTCATCAGAAGAAAATTTAATATTATAATCGCCCGCAGTTTTATACTCATCTAGCAAAGTTGTTATTTCTCTTCCTAACACATCAAAAATTTTTAGTGTTACTTTTCCCGAAATAGGCAACCGAAATTTTATAAAAGTTGATGGATTAAACGGATTGGGATAATTTTGATAAAGAGTATACTCATTATTTCGATAGTCATTTTCTTCTTTAACAGATACATAATTTCCCGGTTCAATTAAAATATATTGAACAGAACGAGCTGGCGAACTAAATTTTATCTCACCTTCTGAATTAAAAGCAAAGGCTGGAATTTCTTCTAATACTTCAAGTGGTCCCCATGTTAAACCTTTCGGACCAACACCATTAACATAAACTTGCTGCGAAAAATCAGTACTACTACTTCCTCCTGTTAATGAATAAATGTAATATCTTTCTCCAAATTTATGATTGATTGGTTTGACTTCCGCAATTAAATCATTTTTAGATTTATTAATTACAATCAAACCTAAATGACCGGAACTAAATGTGCTTGCATAAGCAAGTAAGTCATTGCTTCCGCTAACAATAGTTTTTACTGAATGGTCACCAGTAAAATTTTTTAAATAATAGATGTAATAAAAGTCGGGTCTTGGATTCCATTTTGGTATTTGATTATTATTTCCTCTGTAAAACATTCCATCACTTTCCCAATTTGCAAGAAGCCAGCGGCAGGTCATTCCGTAATTTAATTTTATAAATTCATTAAATAAAATAACAGCCTGCATTCCATTAATAATTGATGTCTTGGCTAAATCGCCGCCTGATTGGTCCATGTTCCATTCAGTAATTGCAACTGGTTTTGGAAAAGCTTTTTTCTTTGAAATATCTTGATTAATAAAATCAATCATTTGTTTGGGGACAATGGAAGCAATATCAAGTAATGATTTTGCATTTGAATTTGTACCAAAGTAATTATGAACAACATAAAAATCTGCAGCATCACCAATTTCTTTAAAGACTCCTTCGTTCCATTTTCTATCTGCAACATTCCAACTGTTTGTTCCATCGTAGTGAAGAATTTGAGCACCAATATAAATTTCATTATCTCTTTCTGCAGCTGCTTTGCGCATTGAGTCAGCAAATATTTTAAAATGCTTTCCATATAGTTCGCCTGTTATAATTTCTGGTTGATTATCTTTATTAAGTGAAGGGTCAATTTTCCAGCCTGCTTCCCAAGGACCTGCATTTTCATTTCCGATTTCCCAGAATTTTGTTCTGCCATCATCATATCTAACCCACTCGGCTGCATAATGTGCAGCTTGATTTACAGGATTATCTCCTGTTCCATATCTTGCATATCCATAATTTACAGTAATCAATCCATCGGTTGCTGCTTCATCAAGAAGTTTATAATAATTATCAACTGTAGTTTGCCAGCTCCCTTTTCCTAATTGAGGATAAAGTTGAACCCACTTATTTTGATTTCCATCCCAAACTAAAGGAGGAATATTTTCTGCTTTGCCATCCCAGAAAAAAATATCTGACCAACTTCCCCCAGGATAACGAATCAAAGTTGGAGAAAGCATTTTTACTTGATTAATAAAAACTGGGTCATTTAAAGGTTCGTTTCCTATCCACGCTGCAAGTGCATTGCCAAAAATATACTTTGAAATTTTTCCAATTGTATCTGCAGCATTGATTTGAATTGTTACTGTAGGATTGCCATCAGGTTTAGAAGTTAATTCATTAGGAGGAACTTCTGCATACTTTAATTCAAAATTTTTAAGAAAGCAGTTTGTAGTTTGCTGTGCTTTAATTAAAAATGTAAAAAAGAAAAAAATCAAGAATAAATTTTTATTCATATCAATCCACTCCCATATAAAAGAAAATCTTATTTTGTTTCGATTTCTATTTCTGCAGGTAGCAAGTTTTCTGATTTTGCACTTAATTTTATTTTGCCTGCATTGTTATTTGATTGAATAACTACAAGACACAATCCATTAAATGCTTTTCTATAATTTGCTTTAAATGGTTCATGACTTGTTTGAGAACCGTTATCAACACCAACAATTTTTCCTTCGCCTGAAATTTCGAAGTTGACTAAATTATCTGCATATGGTACTAATGTTCCATCTTTATCAAGAATCTTTACTGTAACAAAAGATAAATCCTTTCCATCAGCTTTAATGATTTTACGGTCAGCTTCAAGTGATATTTTATATGGTTCATTTGCGGTTTTAATTTCTTTTACTAAAAATTCTTTCCCATTCTTTTTTCCAACAGCTTTAAGTATGCCGGGAACAAACTTTACACGCCACATTAAATGCAAATCATCTCCAATTTTTCTTTTTGCACCTAATGATTTTCCATTTAAAAACAATTCAACTTCATCACAATTTGTATAAGCCCACACATCAATAGTTTGACCTTCTTTCCAATTCCAATGAGGAAAAACATGAAGGACAGGTTTATCAGTCCATTCACTTTGATACATGTAATAAACATCTTTAGGAAATCCTGCGAGGTCAACAATTCCAAAATATGAACTTCTTGAGGGCCAAGAATATGGTGTCGGTTCACCAAGGTAATCAAAACCAGTCCATATAAACATGCCAGAAAGGAAATCATGTTTCTTTATGATTTTCCAAGTTTCTTCGTGAGTGGAACCCCATGGTGCACTGCAATTATCATAAGCCGAACAAGTATTATCTGGATTACCATCTTCAAGTGGTAAATCCCATCTCTTTGGCCATCTTCTTATGCTGTCCGACGGCATATCATAATGACCACGAGTTGCAAGTGCTGATGTAGTTTCTGTTGCAATAAATTTTTTACCTGGAAATGTTTTTGGAAAATCTTCAAATAAATGTTGATGATAGTTAAATCCAATTAAATCAAGAACGTTAGCTTTTATTAGTGGATTTTCTGGTTCAGGTCCATTACATGCTGCAGTAACTGGACGAGTTGAATCTAGGTTCTTTATAATTTTTGTTAATTCTTTTGTGATAACAATTCCAATGCTATCATCTCGAATCCATTGTTCCATTACTTCATTTCCAATACTCCAGATAATTACAGAAGGATGATTCCTATCGCGCAGAACCATATCCTCCAAATCTCTTTTATGCCATTTATCCCAATCCATTGCATAATCAAATTCAGTCTTTTTTGTTTTCCACATATCAAAAGCTTCGTCCATTACAATGAATCCCATTCTGTCACAAAGATTTAAAAGTTCAGGTGCTGGTGGATTGTGAGAAGTTCTGATTGCATTCACTCCCATCTCTTTTAGAATTTCGAGCTGTCGCTCCAGTGCTCTTTCATTAATTACTGCACCGAGACAACCTAAATCGTGATGATTGCAGAC
Organism: Rosettibacter sp. KY25; assembly: GCF_057554405.1. Taxonomy (NCBI): domain Bacteria; kingdom Pseudomonadati; phylum Ignavibacteriota; class Ignavibacteria; order Ignavibacteriales; family Melioribacteraceae; genus Rosettibacter; species Rosettibacter sp. KY25. The sequence goes on from NZ_BAAJAO010000014.1 coordinate 62,058, forward strand.
ACCTTTAATTTTCACATGCTTTCCATTCAAGAAAAATCCTTTTTCTGAATTGAACTCAAAAGTTCTTATTCCAAAAATTGTTTCATAATCATCAACCAGAGTTCCTTGATGCTCAATTAGTGTTATTGCTTTATATAAATTTGGTTTTTCAATTGACCATAATTCTGGATTTTTAACTTCTGCTTTCTGATTTATAGTTGAAACAGAATCTGGCATCAATGTTTTTTGTGATTCAATTTCTGCAACTAATTTATTCTCTTTATCAAATATTTTTGTTTTTATTTTTACATCGATTTGTTCTTGTAGATTATTTCTGATTTTTACTTGAATTGATATTTCAGCCTGCTCATTTTTTACGATTGGTGTTGTGATGTAAGTGCCCCAGTGGTCAACAAAAATTTTATTTGTTTTTACCAGCCAAACATTTCTATAAATTCCTGAACCTGAATACCATCTTGAATTTGGCTGCAATGAATTATCTACTTTTACTGCTATAACATTCTTCTCGCCAAATTTAATGTATGGTGTAAGTTCATATCTAAATGAAATATATCCATATGGTCTTTTGCCTAAATAATTTCCATTAATCCAAACCTCACTATTTCGATAAACACCATCAAAGTCGATAAAAAATAATTTATCCTTATCATCATTTGAAACAAAAAAAGATTTTCTATACCAGCCAATTCCTCCTGGTAGAGCTCCACCACCTGGAGTTGCAGGATTATCCTTACTGAATTCGCCTTCAATACTCCAGTCGTGTGGCAAATTCAGAAGACGCCAATTATCATCATTTAATGATGGGTCATTTCCATTTGCAATATCCCCAAGATGAAATTTCCAATCATTACAAAAATTTTCAATGCTTCTTACTTTTAACGATTGAGCATTAATTGTAAATGTTATTACTAAAAGAACAAAAATATTTTTCAATTGGAAGAAAGTATTATTTTTCATATCAGCCTCTTATGAATACTTTATTTTTTAGTTCACTGCAAGAATGAATTTTAATCACCTTCATTGTAATAATTGAACTTTGCTTTGCCTCTTCTCTGCACCTTCTCTGAAGTCCATTAAACAGAGCTGTTCGTGAACGAAGAGATTATATTTATTTCATTTTAATTACTTTTTTATTTCCATCATAAATAATTTTTACATCGGGTTCTTTTTCGAAATTAATTCCTTCAGATTTTTCTTTGCTTATCCAAACAATTTCAAAAGTTCTTGTTCTTAACATTCCCGGAAATTTTCCTTTTCTTTTTTCGATTGTCAATGTTTTTTCTTTTTCGTTGTATTTAAAATCAATTGTAGAATAAAAACCTTTTTCATAATTGTAGTTTATATTTTCATCTTCATAAAGAGTGAAGGAAGCATCACAACCAGTGTAAACATATAATTTAATTGGATTGGCAGGTTTTTCATCTGAGTATTGAATTTCCGGACCAAATGGAATAATTGAACCTTCTTTTACAAAAATTGGAATATCTTCATAAGGAGCATCAGCAATAATTGTTTGACCTCCATCATAATATTTTCCAGTATGAAAATCATACCAGCCACAATTTTCGGGAAGATAAACTTTTCTTGAGCGTGCTTTGAATTCTGTAACTGGATTAATCAAGAGAGATGGACCAAACATAAATTGGTCGCCAATATTCAAAATATTTTTATCGTTGACAAAATCGAATATCAATGCACGCATAATTGTATAATCTTGATGAGTAACCATTCCAGTAAGAGAATAGATATAGGGCATTAATCTGTATCTTAGCTTATCATATTTCAACATTGATTGAAAAGCAGGATGATTTTCTGGTGCAATGTTAAACATTTCACGATAAGGATATTGACCATGAACTCTGAAGATTGGACAAAAAGCACCGAACTGAAACCATCTTGTATTTAATTCACGCCATTCCTCAAGGTCTTTTTCATCTGGTTTTTCGAATCTTGGTTCAACAGCAAATCCGCCAATATCTGTAGTCCAATATGGAATGCCAGAAAGAGAAAAATTAAGTCCTGCTGGAATTTGATTTTTAAGGTCGAACCATCTTGCAGCAACATCACCGCTCCATGTTGCAGCAGAATATCTTTGTTGACCAGCAAATGCCGAGCGTGTTAAAATAAATACTCGTTGATTTGGTTTTGTTTTTCTCTGTCCTTCGTAAACTGCTTTTGAATTCATCAATGAATAAGTATTCAAATATCTTGCAGAAGTTCCCAGAGCTGTAGGACCAATTCTTAATCTCCATTCATCAAAAGAAAGATTTGATTGAAGGTCGGGTTCAGTTGAATCGAGCCACCATGCATCAAATCCAAGCGAGAAAAGTTTTTCATTTATCTGTTTCCAGTAAAGTTTACGAGCATCACTGCTGTAAGGGTCGTAAAAGGTTGATATATATCCAGGGCCAACCCAATCTTTTTGACCAACTTCAACATTGCGCATGTAAAGCCATCCATTTTTTCTGAATTCTTCATAATGTTTTGTTCCAATATAGAACTTGGGCCAAACAGATATCATAATTCTTACATGATATTTTTCATGAAGATCTTTAACCATTTTTGCCGGGTCAGGATAACGTTCTTTATCAAATTCATGACTTCCCCATTGGTTTTCTTTCCAGTAGAACCAATCCTGAACAATATTATCAATCGGAATTTTTCTTTCACGAAATTCTTTTACAATTGAAATCAATTCATCTTGAGTTTTGTATCTTTCGCGACATTGCCATAATCCCATTGCCCATTTAGGCATCATTGGTGTTTTGCCAGTTAATGTTCTATATCCATGAATAACTTCATCGAGATTTTTACCATAAATGAAATAATAATCAATCTGGTCTCCAACTTCTGAATAAAGTGAAAGTAGTTTATTGTAATCAACATCAGAAGGTGTCAAAGCTTTTAATCCAATATAACCACCTGAATGAATCCACTCGATTTTGATTTTATGTCGCTCACCTTCTTTCATGTTTATTCTTTGAAAATGAGTCCATGGAAGCCAATTTTGCCGCCATGAATCAACAACAAGTGAATCATCAATCCACATTTTTGTATAACCAGAGCAATATAATCTTAACTTGTTAATTCCTTCTTTAATACATTCAATTTCGCCAGACCATCTAACTGATTTTACATGCTCATTAAAGCCCTGAGGGAATGGGTCGTTTTTGTCAAGAAATTCATGTTCAATTTTTGATTCTGTTTGAGAATAAAATAGGTTTTGAAAATTTTCTTCTGTAAAATATTCAGCAGTTAATCCTCCTTGATTTCCATTTTTATCATAAAGTTTAAAAACTTCAGGAAGAGATTGATAATCTCTTATGTCGCCAAATTTTGTTCGTGAATAATTATCCCACAATATTCCATAATTTTTACTTGAGAGAAGAAATGGTATTACATCAACAATATTGTACTGCCAAAGGTCAACATCATGACCTTTATAATTCATTATTCCATTTTGATGAGCACCTAAACCATAGAAAGCTTCGTTTTCTGGTGAATCAAAAATTTGTTGAATATGATAAGTTTGTTCTCCCATTACTTCTGCTGGTGAAATAATTTTGCTATCGTTTGCACTTTCATTTAAAATTAATTTTCCATCTTTACTATAAAAAGAAATTTTGCCGTCATCAGATTTTACTTTTACAATTAATTTTGATGTAACAATTTCAATAAATCCATTTTTTTCTTCTGCAGTCCAACTGGCAGGTTTCCATTTTCTTTTTTCGATTATTAAACTTTCCCGATTTGAAAATGAATTTTTTGGAGAAGCAACAACATGAATTATATTATCATCAACAATATGAATTTTTAACAATTGAGCATCATGTTCTTTTACTTTTTTTAGATGAAGCAATATTGCGTCTTTTTGTTTTTCGAAAGCATAAATGTTAGATAAAAATAAAATTAACAGCAGCCAGTAAAATTTTATTTTCACAATTTCTCTCCTTTTTGTATTTCAAAAAAATTTAATTTCCAAAATAAGGAGCACCTTTCGAGCCCATATCAACACGATAGACTGTCCATTCCTGGCCAGCAGCTGCATCGCCAATAATCATATAAAGATAATTTTCATTTCCCCAATAAAAATATTTACAATATGGAGGAAGTATTCCTTTATAAAAATAATCGATTTGATTTAAAGATGAATCATAAATTAAAATTGGATTAACAGAATCTGTAGCTATAAACATTTTTCCTTCTAAAGAAAATGTTATACTCTTAATTGTGCGAGAAGCAAATTCTGAAAAGCTGCTTAAATCAAGAAATAATTCTCTTGTGCCTAAAATTCCTGGAGAAATTATTGGATGGCGCCATATTTTAGCTACATCTTGAGTTCCAGCTTTGCGCGATACAACATAAACATAATTGTTGAAAACACGAACTGCAAGAATTTCATCTGAAGAATAAAGACCAGCATAACTTAATGATAAATCTGGTGCAATAATTACAAGGTCGCTTCTTGTTCCTCCAGTATAAAAATATCCATTTGCATCAAAGTCGCCAAATTTAACAACACGACCAGAAGGAAGTCTAATCCATTCTTTAGTTACTCCAGTAGTTAAATCAACCATATCAATTGAACGATTATTTCCTAACAGATAAAGTTTTGCATTAGGTCCTACTCTTGCATCAGTTGAAGTTCGTGTTACAGTTCCAATTACAGATTTACCTCCATCAGGAGTAACTTTAACAATATTTCTTGAAGATGTTTCAACCACATAAAGATTTTCACTTTTATCAACTGCAAGAACACTTAATTGTAAGTTCTCGAGGAAAGAACCATAACGTTCAACTACTTTATCAATTTTATAAGGACCATATTTTGCAACTACAAGAGCTTGATTTGGAACAACTTTTATGTAACATGATTGAGAGACCAGATTAGGTCTTCTTACAACAATTTTGGATTGAGAAGATGAAATAATATCTGCAATCAGATTATCAAAATATACAGTAGTGCCGTTTACATCTAAATTTTCTCCTTCAATTGAAATTGTATTAACGCCTGCTGATGCTTGTGGTGGATTGACAGAAATAATTTTAGGAATTGGTGCACCTTGAAATTCTTTGTCCCACATAGGTTCGGCAACTTCATATTTGCAGCCTGTAATAAACTTCACTGCAAGCATTAATAAAATTAGCAAGAATAATTTTTGAAAAATTTTCATGATTAAATTCTCCTTCAAAATTTTTTATAAATATTTCATACGAATCAAAATGAAAATCTTGCAGTAAATCTTTGAACCTTATCAAATACTCCAAAAGGTGTATATGCATAATCAAATGTGAAACCATATTTTGAAACACCAAAACCAAAAGTAAAACCGCTTTCAAAATTGTTGGACATATAACCGCCTCTCAAAGAGAACATGTTAAAAATTTTATAATCGATTCCAATTTTAACTTGTTCAGGATGGTCGCGATGATGGCAAGCATCAATACTTAAATAAAGAGACTGATTATAAGGGAGTTCATTTATAAAATCTAATAAATTCATTGATATGCCAAGAGAAAAAACTAAAGGAGCCTGAAAACCTTCTTTAGCATATTTAACTTCGCTTGAAAAATTTCTTACTGACATACCAAATACAAGGCTCTTGAAACCAGTTTTGTATTGTGTCCCAAAATCAAAAACCAGAGGAGATAATTTATTGGAAACTTTTTGTTGAGTTGTATCGACTCCAGTATTAAAAACTGGGATAATACTTTCACCTAAATTCTGATGAACCCAGCGAATTTGTCCACCGACACTAAATTTATCACTTAATTGTTTAGCATAACCAATTCCAACAGCAATTGCGCTCAATTTAAAAATTCCAACATCATCATAACCAAGTGGAGATGCTTTATTTACTCTTGTTCCATAAAATTCACCGTAATCAACACTTTGAATACTGAATCCAATAACACCATAGTTTCCATTGAATGGATTAATTGCAAGACTAAAGGTGTAATGATTAATATCTGCAATCCATTTATTTGAGCTTGCAGTGACATCAATAAAACTATTCATATCAGACATTCCTGCAGGATTAAAAAATAATGAACTTGAACCGAACTTAAGGCTTGTCATAGCTTCTGCCATAGCAGCAGCATGAGCATCTGAAACAACGCTTAAAAATTGAAAGCCGCTTTGTGCTAATTTCTGTTTTTCCTGTGCAAATTCTGAATGATAGAAAAAACATAATATTAATAAAATTTTTATTGAGGATTTCATTTATAATCTCCTTATCTGATTACTACAAATTTTCGGAAAACAGAACGACCATCTGGAGTTTCGACATAAAGGATATAAATTCCACTTGAAATAATTTGACCATATTTTGTTAATGAATCCCAAAGTTCATCACCAGAACCGTTAGTATGGTCTTTTTCCCAGATTAAATCACCGCGTTCAGTAAATATTTTCAACTTGCAAACAGGGGGTAAACCATAAAATGCAATGCGGTCATACTGAGATTGGACTCCAAACTGATATATTCTTGCTCTTATATCATAAGGATTTGGAACAACTCTAACAGAGTCGAGAGTAGTTGTAACTGGTGGACGTTGCAATGTTGCTGATCTTGTTGTTATTGTCCAGAAAGGACTGCTGTATAAAGGTTTGCCAGGTTCAATATCGTTTTGAGTTCCATCATCTTTTGTTTGAATAAAGTAATAATAATCAAATCCTCTTTTTGCAGTTTTATCATCAAAGCTGTGTACCACATTAGATTTATCGCATTCAAAAATTTTTTCGTATGTAGTTCTATAATCGAGTACTCTGCCTTCAGCTCGATAAATTACATAACCATTAAAATGAGGCCATGATGTAGCATTGTCTGACCATTCAAGTTTTATTCTATCGCCGCCAGAAGTAACTGTAAAAGTTTTTGGCGGTGGTGGAGGTTGAGGAATATTCAAATTATTATTGAAATTCTTCAGGGCACTTCTAAATACTTTTAGAATAGAATCTTTCCCTGTGTAGACCCACAATTTTTTATAAAGATTATGATTTTGAGTTTGTGAACCATCAGGTAAAATTAATGGAGGTTTTGAAGGAGAATTATTTCTCCATTGCAGCCAGTTATTTCCTACAATTCTTGCCATCTCCCACGATAAACCTGTAACTGCTTCAGCAAAAACAATTCTAATACTGTCACCATATTCAAGTGTATAAGGTCCAAAACCTTGACCTTGACTTGTTCCTCCTCCGGTTTGTCTTCTTGGGTCTGTGTAATTTATTGGATAATCATTTCCAACTACTTCATCATGCTGCCGTGGTGCATGTCCTTCGCTCATAATATCATATCGGTCGCCCATAAAAACTTCATCATATTGACTAACATTTGCCTGCATTGCAGTTATATCTGAACCGATAAACCATGTTGTTTTTGGTTGAAAAATGTCATCATTTTTATCTTTTGCACTAATATCTGCATGAAGAGTTACACATCCTGCAAATTTAGCTGAGCCCAATACTCCATCTTCTGATTCATTTGGACAGCCCCAATCTTCATCATAAGAAACGGGTCTATCCCTGTTTGGTCCATACCAAGAATAAAATCCCCTCATGTTATATGTTGGTGAATTTGGGTCTGTAAATTCAGGTGAATTAGGATTAAAACCAAAAGCATGATTAATTGTGCTATTGCCCCATGTTGAAGAAAATGCGCCCCAAGTTGAACCATAGCCCGATGATGTTACTCCAGCAAAAGCATATCTATAAACAAAGTAAAACCACACATCTTTCAAAGTTTGTTTATAAACATCTCCTGCACGATTATAAATTCCAGTATTCTTAAAGATATATTCATGAATTATATAATCATCATGATTCGGTTGTGAAAATGCATAGACTTTTTTTGTAACTGAAATTCCAATTGAAGTATTAAATTTCACAATTACCATTCTATCGGCTGGAAGATTTTCATCAAGACTATCGAGATTATCATAATTATCAAGCACACTTGCTTTTTGGTCATCTACAATAACAACTGGATGTAAATTTCTTCCAACAAGTTTAATTTCTTTCTCAAAAATTTGATTAACGCGGTCGCTTGCATCTCGTGGACCGGAACCTATAACTTTTACTCCTTTTAATTTCTTTTCAACAGGGTCATAAAAATTTTTGCATCCAATCCATAAACCTCTCATTCTGCAAGTATTCTGGTCAATTCCATACAAAGCTGGCCAGGACAAATAATTTGTGTTTCCTTGTGGAAATTCATTTTCGAATTCAGCACCAATTTCGTTAATTGGTGTTTGAAGCTGACCTATTCTTAACCATCTGATATCCTGTGCTGATAATTTTGTAATACCAATTAAAAGAAAAATTATCAGTAAAAAATTTTTATACTTTTTCATGAAGACCTCTTTTTAATTTTCTATAAATTAAATGATACTCTTAAACCGAAGTAAAAACTTCTAGGGTTTAAGAACCAGAATGTTGATTGATTTGGCATATCGATATAAGCTTTATCTTCAAGAATTTTATTAATTCTTGCATTATCAACTTCCTGCCATTGATTATTGACATATTCATAATATTTTGAAGTAGTGCCTTCGTAATAAATTACATTTTTCTTACCTGGTTTGGTCGGGTCGATTACAGCCTGAAATTCCATTGGTTGGAATTCGACACCGGGTTTTCTATAATCGCCAACTTTATCATTTCCCGGAATATTATCATAAGCTTCATTTTTAGGAAGATGCAAAGACCTAAGATAATCCTGGTCTCCTGTGTTCCATAAACGCAGAGTATTAAGAACATTATAAACGTCCATAAATAAATCGAACCTAAATTTGCCAATATCAAAAGTTTTATTGAGTCTTAATGATGTATTAAAATAATCAACAGATTTTACATTGTAAGAAACTGCCGGCAAACCTTTTGGATTCCATGTAACATAACCACCAGCCTGCCAGTCAACAATTACATTGAGCATCCAGTTAGATAAAATTTTATGACCAAATATCGAAGGTCCAAAGTCGTCAGGAGTGTAAAAATTAATATTTACTCTTGCAAAGGGTTGTGGAATTGGTCTATCCTGATATAAATTAACTGTTTGTTCATCCCATGCTTTTTGCAAAGAAGGGTCATCATAAATTTGAGAACTGCCAAAATGTCCGCTTGTTCTAACCAGATAAGTATAATTAGCAAAACCAGACCACCATCTTCCTCTTGTTTTTCTAAGTGTTAATTCAAATCCGCGTGTATCTTCATAATTATTGTTTGTAGTTTTTGAATAAGAAAAACCAGCTGTGCTTGATATATATTGCGTATAATCTTGCTGGTCATAAATATCATTATAAAATGCTGCAACCTGCAAAAAAACATCTTCTGTAATTAAGTAATCAAATCCAAGTTCGTAAGAAATAGTTTTTGCAAGAATTATATTGGGGTCGCCAATGCTTGATACTGCTTTCAAAGATGTTCTTTGAATTCTGAAAATACTTTCGTATTGAGGAATCTGTTTGAAGTGACCATAATTAAAAAACAACTTTGCTCTTTCTGTGATTGGATGAGCAATACCAAGACGTGGACTAAGCTGCCATTGTGGCTTTGATTTTTCTTTTGGAAATGTTCGAGATTCATTATACTTTGAAGAAAAGAAATAAATATCGAATGGGTCTGTCATCCACCATTCTGTATTGGAATTACTGTAATCAACTCGCAATCCTAAATTTACTGTTAAACCTTCGAACTCAATTTTATCCTGAGCATAAAAAGCAGCTCTAATTGGATTTACTCTTTGTTGAACTCGCACAGCATATGTTTTGCCAGCTGTAGCAGATGCAATTGTACCGTAATCAAGGTTCAAATCGTTATAAACAAATTCTGCACCTGCTTTAACAAGATTATTAAAATTAATTTGACTTGTTAAATCGGCTTTAATAGTTGTTGAACTTACGACACTAAAATCTCTTGCTTTTGCTACATGTTGACCGCCCGTAACAATAACACCTTTAGCTTCATAAGGCCAATAACCGAATGGATTTTCATCTTCAAAAAATCCAGGGATTATCTCATATAATTTTGATGTATCGCGCCAGCGAGTAGGCCGAACATTGTAATCACTTCTAAAATGTTCTAATAAAACTTCGTAAAAAGTATTTGAACCTAATGAATGAGTTATTTTAGCAGCATAGGATTGATGTCCAATATCTGCAAGTGAAAAATTAAAATCGGAAAACATGGTAATTAAATCTGAAGGGGCATAAATACCGCTTGCAACTCCAGCAATTTCATTGGGATATCTTGGATAATAATAAATTCCAGTTGCATCCCAGTTATGTCGTATAGTAAATTGTTTACCAACTAAGGTAGAAATTCTTAGTTTAATTGATTGTGATATATCAGAATTAAGCTGTAATGTCCAATCATAATCTCTGTAATCTGGTCTTGTAAGTGGAAAAAGGAGCATTTCCCTGTTGCTTCTGTAGGAAGTATAAAATCTCAAATCACCCAAACTTTTGCTTATAAATGGAACTGGACCGCCAAATCCAGCATCAATTTCATAATCAGGCTGATTATTTGGCTGCTTCTTTCTTGTTTCATACATAAAAACTCTTTGAGCACCAAGAGGAGTTAAATCATTTGTGGGGTCATTATCAGTATTTAATTTTTTAGAAACTTCGTTCCAGCCCATAAATTCAGGATATTGTTTTCTTGTATATTCATCCCATGCACTTGTGCCTGTCCAGCAAACTTCAGGGTCATAAAAAGGGCGGAAGATATAAGAGTAAGGGTCATGAACATCAAGAATTCCTTCGCCCCGCCAATATTTTGGTCCAGGTGGTCTATATCTAACTTGAATACTTGCATTATAATTTTGTCTGCTTCCTTCTCTTGTTACAACATTAACGATACCAGAACGAACCTGACCATATTCAGCATTGAATCCGCCTCGTTCGAGTGATATTTCTTTAATTGAACTGAGAGGAACATTTGCAGTAGGCTGATTATTTCTTGGGTCACGCAGTGTAACACCATCAAGCAGAAACAGTAATCTATCGCTTCCTCCACCACGAACGCTTAATCCCTGTACGCCAGCTTGAAGGCCAATTGCGCCAGCAACAGAACTTATTGGAAGTTCTTGAACTTCTTTTTCTGAAATTGCAACTACACTGGTAGCAACATCAGGTTTAATTAATTTTCGTTCGGCTACGATAACCATTGCCCCAAGTTCAATTGCTTCGGATTCCAGAGCAGCATCAATTCTTGTTGTCTGGTCAATAAAAACACGAACATCATTAATGGTTAGTTTTCGATACCCGATATAAGAAATCTGAATGCTATAAGTGCCAGGTGGAATGTCAAGAATTGTATAAAGACCATTTGCATCTGTAGCAGCACCTAAAGAAGTTCCGGAAACAATCACATTGGCACCAATCAAAGGTTCGCCAGTAGATTTATCTGTAATTTTCCCGGCAATTTTACCTGTGGTGCCAGCCCATAGCGAAATTGTTCCCGCAATCGTTTGCAACAAAGTGAATAAAATTAGTATTAAAATTTTTCTCATAAAATCGCTCCTTCTAATTTTAATTCATGGTATTAATCTTAAATTTTTCTTCTGATTTGGATATTCTTTGATTTAAAAATACTTTTCAATTAGATATTTCACCAAAATCAAAGAAATTCTTTAGTCAATGATTATACCAATTAACACTTATTAAAAATTGTTCTTTATTTATAATTGCAAACTGATTTATATGAATAATAAAATTATTTTATATCAAAATGATAATGCCCCGCATTGAAATAAATATCAATTTGATAAAATTATTCATTCTTTGATGTGTTTTTAATTCCAAGTTTATTACACATTCTATAAAAATTTGAGGGAGCCATTCCAAGCAATCTTGCTGCTTCTGATTCAGATTTTGTTTTTTCTTTTACATAAGTAAAATATTTGCACCTAAAAAGTCTTTCCATATCTCTCCATTTAAGAATTTTATTCCCAAACCAGAACTCTGGCTCAGATATATTTCTAACTTTTTTAGCATCAAGTATATTTAAAACATCTTCTTTCTTAATTACATCTTCGCATGAAATTAAAAGTCTTTGAATTACATTCTGAAGCTGCCTGATATTTCCAGGCCAATCATAGGATTGTAAAATTTCAATTGCATCACTTTTGATTTCCGGAGCTTCCATATCCATTTGAATTGAATATTTTTCAATAAAGTATTTTGTCAAAAGCGGAATATCTTCTATTCTTTCACGCAATGCAGGTGTGTAAATGTTAATTACATTTAATCTGTAATATAAATCTTCCCGAAATTTTTTTTCGCTTACTGCTTTTTCAAGGTCAATATTTGTTGCAGCTATAATTCGAACATCTACTTTGAGTGTGCCTGTTCTTCCGATTTTATCAATTTCACCATCCTGCAACACTCTTAATAATTTAACCTGAGAAGACATGGAGAGTTCTGCAATCTCATCAAGAAAAATTGTTCCATTATTTGCTATTTCAAATAAGCCTTTTTTTGCATTTATTGCTCCTGTAAACGAGCCTTTTTCAAAGCCGAATAATTCACTTTCAATCAGTTCTGAAGGAATACTACCTGCATTTACTGTAACAAAGTTTTCATATTTTCTTTTGCTCAAATAATGAATGTGGGTAGCTACAAGTTCTTTACCTGTGCCCGATGCACCATGAATTAATACGGTTGCATCTTTGGAAGCAGCCTTCTCAATTTGTTTTATTAAATTCTTTACTACTGCAGATTCTCCAATTATTTTTTTGTCATTTAATATGTTATTTATTGATTGATTTAATTGTGAATTTGATTTTGCTTTTTCTTTATTTAATCTTTTTTTCTCGTAAGCATTTAGAATGGAAAGCAATAAATCTGTGGGCTGATAAACATAATCCTGAATGTCAGATGGATACTTTGTACAAAACCACATTGCACCTGCTTCAATTAATTTATTTGCAAATTCAAAATCTGTAACATTAATTGTCATCTTTGTAATTACTATAATTTGAATGAAGGGGTCTATTGATTTTATTTTACGAATTAATTTTTCTCCTGTAAGAGGTCCCATTATTTGATAATCCATAATTATCACATCATACTCATCTTCATGATTTTCTATCAGTTCAATTGCAGATTGTCCATCTGCTACAACATTTTTAATAATCAGCCATTGACTAAATGGAGCCAAAGTTTTTTTAATTCTATTGACATCGTATGATTCATCTTCAATTAATAATAGATTTATCTGTTTATTCAATTGCATTTGAATCCCCCTAAATTTTTCTCTTTACCTTGCAATTACCGTGCTAATCTTAATTATGTTTTATAATTAATTTATATATGCAGCCTCCTTCAGACTTATTTTCTGCATCCAGTTCCCAGCCACATCTTTTTGCTATTTCATAAGCAATGTAACAGCCATAACCTCGATTTTTTTCTTCTTCTTTTGTTGTTACATTTTCATGAAACAACTTTTTAATACCATGTTCATCTTTTTCGAGCAGAGTTTCATCAATTCCTTTGCCATTATCTTCAATGGTCAAAATCGATAATTTTTTTTCCTTATCATATTTTGTCTTGATAAAAATATTGATAATGTCTGTTCCCGAATGGTCTATAGAATTCTGAATTAATGGTTCAATGATTTCCCATATCACAAATTCATTTATAGAAATTAAAGGCAAATTATCATCAAATTCTAAATTGAATTTTATTGTTTTAACAGGATTGGACAGACGCAAAAAAATATTTTCCACTACAAATTTTAATAGTTCATTCAAATTGGTTTTATAAATTGGATTTCGAATTGTTTGGATCGGCGGGTTATACCATTTCATGTCATAAATAACGCGTGAAATAAAATTGGCATATTTTGAAATTCTGTATTTAATTTCCTTAATGTTTGATTCATCGGCTTTTTCTACATCTTCAATAATAAAGCCCATAACTTTTTCAGCTTTATGATGTGTATGATAAATTCTTTTTGTAAATAAATGTTCTTTTTGTTGTGCTATTAATTTTTGAAGATGTTCTTCCCTCTCTTTGTATAATAATTCACGAGCTTCATCTCTTTCAATTATTGTATATGTCGAAATATAAAACATTCCAAGCAAGCCAATTAATATTAGTGATGAGAATATTAAAACAGTTTTATTAAAACTAGATAAAATTTGTTGACTAATGAATGATACATCCGGACGTATTCTTAAATAAACTGCACCGCTGTATTCACCATATGGAACTAATGGAATAAAAACATGAAATACATTTTGCTCTTCCTGAAGACTTGTAATTAACTCAGACTTTATCATTTTATTGTGAAGCGATGCATACTTAATGACAGCATCTTTATACTTTTCATCAATTGTTGTATCCAAAACTTCATGATTATAGTAATAATTATATAATTCCTGACCTAAATCCAGTGCAATAAATTTATCATTGTAGGGAAGAATAACACACATTGCCTCGACATTTCTTTTCATGAGCGGCTGCTTCAAAATACTGTTAAGTGCATGTATTAAATTTTTTACTCTGTTCAGCTTGTCTGTATTGTTTTCTATAGGGTCTGTTTCAAGAAGAATTTCTAATGAAGAAGTTGTAAGATTTCCAATTTGTTCTGCTGAATTTTGCTTATACCAATCCATTGTATCTGAAAGAAGGTCCCGAAGTGTATTTTGCTGCAAATGGGAAACGAAGACCTGAAACATTATCAATATCAAAAAGATTATCAGAATATGTTTCCAGCCAAAATGAATTTCTTTAATTTTCTTTAAAGCTTTCATACATACCGCTCCCTATTTTTGAACTATTACTTTTTCATTATTGATTTGCATCGTTGCTTGACTTAAAGCTTCTTCAACAGAAATTTCTTTCTTCAATGCTTTATGAAATAAGCGGGACATTATTTCAGAAATTCTTGTGTAGTTTTCTAAAAATGGTCTATGTTTTCCCCACTGCAGTAATTGTTTTATTTGAATTAATTCTTTATGATTTTTTATGTAAGTGCTGTCTTCGTATACTTCTTCGTTTACAGGAATTACACCCCCCTCTTCATAAAGAATTTTTTGATTTTCTTTTTCGAACATAAATTTAACAAACTTAAGAGCTTCTTCTTTTCTATTTGAAAATTTAGAAATCATTAAACTCCATCCGCCAAAAACACATGATGTGTTATTGCCATCAAAATGCGGCAATGGAGCAATTTCCATATTTTGTATGTTGGAAGTATCCTTAAGAAATTTTTTATATTGTTTATGAAATCCAATCCATCCTCTTAAAAAAACAGCATTATTCTCATTTGCATAGAGATAACTCATGAACTCATCGAATCGAGTTACTTCAATAGGAGAGAATTTATATTTGTGAATAAAATCTACTAATTGTTGCAAAGCTCTTCTTGCAGATTTTGTGTTTAATTCAATTGGTTTTTTATAAAATATATCATTGCTTTCATCTTCTGATAGAAGTTCATGAAAACTGCATACCATTCCTTCAAAATCGCCTCCCTGAAAAACATAGAAAGGATTTTGAAATGATTTAAATCTATTGCCAAGAGAAATAAATTCATCCCATGTCAATGAGTTTCGAATTTTCTTCTCCAGTGATAATCCATCTGGTAGTTTACGAATTAAATCTTTTCGAAAGTATAAAACTCCAGCATCAAGAAATAATGGAAAAGCAACAAGGGTATCGTTTTGATAGCCTGCTTTTAATGCCATCTTATTAACTTTCTGAAGTTCTTCTTCTGTAAAATATTCATCCATTGGAAAGCCCCATTTTGCAAAACGGGGAATCCAGATTAAATCAACAGCAAAAATGTCTATACCATCACTTCTGTTTCTCAATGAACGAGTAAGTATTGCTTTTCTATCGTTTGTTGTAAAGTGATAAAAAGGCAAATTTACAGGCACAACTTCGATTTCATTTTTATGAAGTTTATTGAACTTATTTATAATTTTTAAGTGAGCTGGAGAAATATTGTCGACATAATAAATCTTTTTTACTGTTCCTTTTGGAAAAAGATTTATTTGAAAAGGCAGATATATAAAAAAGAAAATTGCTACAACTGAAAATAAAACCGAGATTAACCATACAGGTGATTCTTTGATTTTCATAATAATCTTCTTCAATTGCTCACCTCTTCTAATTTTTTATATATCATAATTTTTAAGAGAACATTGCTTTCCGTAATGATTTTTCAATTGCATTTTTGAAATTGCTAAGGTTAACTGGTTTTTGAAATATAAATTCTATGCCAAGACTTCTATATTCTTCTTCGATTGCTTTGTTGATGTCGCTGCTCAAAACAATTACCGGCGGACGAAATTTCAAATCTGAAATTAAAAGCTGTTTTACCAAGTCATATCCGCTCATGACTGGCATTTTGTGGTCTGTAATAACAAGTGCAGGTGAATTCTGTTTTATAATTTCAAGTGCTTGTTTTCCATTTTCTGCCTCTATAATTGAGTAACCTGAAATAAGACTCTTGATTAATTTAGAATAAAGTATTCTATCGTATCGAATATCATCTACAAGTAAAATTGTAGATGAAGAAACTGGAATTGTAAAAATAAATTTAGAACCCTTGCCGTATTCACTTTCAACACGAATTTCACCTCCGTGCTTTTGAATTATTTCATGAACCAATGATAAACCAAGTCCGCTCCCTTTTTCTCCTGCTGTTCCTGGTGTAGTGAATTTAGCATCAACTTTGAAAAGTTTTGGCAAGTCCTCTTTTTTTATTCCAATTCCAGTATCCTCAACAATAAATTGAACATTTCTTTTAACAACATCAGCATTAGCTGAAATAACAATCTTTCCGCCTGAATTTGTAAATTTTATTGAGTTAGAAATTAAATTACTAAAAGCCTGCATAAGCAGATTTTCATCTGCATGAATGAACAAATCATTTTCAACTTCTGAAATCAGCTGAATATTTTTTTGCAATGCAGCTCCTGATAGGATTTGAATTGTTCTGTCTATCAACAGTTTTGCATTTATTTTTTGTGGTTCAAATTTTATTCTGCCTGTTTGAAGTCTTGTCCAATCGAGCAGAGCATTTACTAAGCTTAGCATACTCTTTGCCGATTCCTGAATAAATTCAATGTATTGCTTTTGCTTTTCGGGCGAAAGGTCTTTTTCGTTTAACAAAAAATCTGTAAATCCAAGTATTGAACTGAATGGTGTTCTAAGGTCGTGCGATATAATTGAAATAAATCTGTCCTTTGCTTCGTTTAATTCTTTTAATTCTTGAGCAGATTTTCTTAATTCTTCTTCTGCTTTTTTCGATAAAGTAATGTCACTAATAATTCCAAATATTTTTTGGATTTCTCCATTGGAATCTCTTTGGACATTAATTTTATTTTCAATCCAGATAATATTTCCTAAAGAATCAATTATTCTGTATTCAAGAATTTCTGAATTTCTTGCTGCATCATTATAGAATCTCTCAAGTTTTTCAATTGCTTCGTTTACATCATCGGGATGAATAATTTTTTTCCATAGTGTCGGGTCATTCAAAAAGGATTCGGGTGAATATCCAGTAATTTTTTTAATTGCAGGAGTATAAAATACTTCTTTTAATTTGCCTTCAATTCTTTCTGCAGTCCAGAAACTTTCATTTATATTTTCAGTAATGCTTCTGTATCTTTCTTCTGATAGCTGCAAAGCTTCTTTTGATTTTTTTTCTTCTGTAATATCACGCAAAATCCATACTATAAATTTTTCGTTCTCAACTTCATAAGATGAAACAGAATTTTCTAATTCTATAATTGTTTTGTTTTTTGTAATTCCTGTAAACGACAATCTTGTTGAAGTAATTTTTCCTTCTTCAAGTTCTTGAATTAAATTGGCAACTTTTACAATGCTGTTGTTCTCAACAAAGTCCAAAGGGTCAAGTCCAATTACTTCACTTGCACTTTTGTAACCAAACATCTTAACAAAAGAATCATTAACAAGAAAAATTTTTCTTTTGCTAATTAGTGCGATGCCATCAAGCGAGGCTTCGAATATTGAACGAATGAGAAGAAGGTCTTTTTCAAATTCTTTTTTTTGAGTTATATCTGTTAATATAACATTATAATACAAAGGAGAATTTGATTCGTCACGAACAACAGAGAAACTTGCAAGCGTGTAAATTATCTGACGATTTTTTGTTATCAACGGCAATTCTATTGATTGAATCACATCGTTCTTCACATCGTTGATATTAAATCCAACATTCATCAAATAATATGAATCAATCAAATCGCTGAAGAATAATTTTTTAATTTCATCTTCTGTATAATTAAAAACTTCGAGTAAATAGGGATTTGCATAAATTATCTTTCCTGTTATATCGAGTATGCAAATAAATTCGTGTGAGTTGATAACTATATTTCTGAATCTTTCTTCTGACCTGCGGAGTTCTTCTTCAAATTTTGCTTTCTGTGTAATATTTGTACAGAGAATTATGTAATTCTCTTCTTCTGTTTCTTTCAATAACCCGAATCTAAATAAGTAAAATTCAGATATGCTTTCATCATTCCCGATTTTAATTACTGTTTCTTTGATTTTATTTTCTTTGAGTTCCTTTTCAAGTTCTTTTAAAAAATCTTCATTGATTTCGGGAAATATTTTCCAGATTGTTTTGCCAAAAACTTCGCTTCTTGTAAGACCAAATAATTTTGCTGAACCTTCATTCCAGAAAAATATTTTTCCATCTTTGTTAATTCCAATTAAGCCGTCTATAAAATTTGAAGAGATAAATTCATATCTTCTTAATTCATTAATTTCTTCATCTACATTCCTGTTTTCATAAATATTTTTTGAAATTAACACAATAAATATTTCAGGTTTGCTTTCTTCCGAGCCAAGAGGAACAACTGCCAAATTTAACTTTTGTTCTAATGAATCTTTCAAATATGGAATTTCTGTCCATACTGTTTTAGAAGTTTGTGATGATTGTTCAATTATTTTTTTAAACAATAAGCCGGATAGTTTTTTAGGTTTCTTGCCAAAGTTTGTTGTTTCTGATTCAAGCAGGAAATTATATTTATCAAAAACTTTTTCGGATGAATATTTTATTTCGCCAGTTTTATTTACAACAAAAAATGCTTCGCTTATTTTCGAAAGAAAGCCCAGGAAATTTTGTGAATCTGCAAGTGAAATTTCTTCCTGCAGAGATGGATACTTTATATCCTCAAGAATTAAAATTCCGCCCTGAAATTGATTATCAACAACAATTGGAACACATTTTAAGAGAACAGAAATTTTGCTGCCGGAAACAGTTTTTAATTCTGCTAATTCTTTTTCAAATGCTGTAAGGTTTTTTAATTCGAGTAAATCTTTTCTTAAATCGAGGTTTTCGAAAATTCTATATTCATAAATACTTTTGTCAATTAAATCTTCAGGCGAAGAATCAACAACACCTGTAAATCTGAAAAAGTTATTATTTACAAACTCAACTTTGTAATCCTTTGAAAAGATTAATATGCCTACAGGTGCAAATTCTAAAATATCTTTAAAACCAAATTTTGTTTTTGTGTTAGATGATTTTTCTGATGACAGATTCATGGGGTAATATCCAGAAATTTGTTTACAATTTATGAAATAGAAGTTAGAAAATCATGGTATTAAACAGGGATAAAATTTTAGAAATTGTTTAATAATCGAATAAATTCTTGCTAAAGCCATTTTATCTCTTTTATTATTCTCCCAACTAAATTAATTGCCTCGAAATGGAAAAAATTCTCTGGTATTTTCGGAAAATTTTTGGTATAGATTAACTGCTTGTCTTCGTTTTTATTTGAGTCAACAAAAAATGGAATTTATATCAAACCGCAAAAATTAAAACATACTTTATTAATTAAATGCAGCAATTTAAACTGTCAATCAGTTTATCCAGTTGAATCAATTGAAAAAGCTGAAGCAACAAATTTTCTCTGTCCTTCCTGCAGCACAAAGTCAGAAAGTTATCACATAATTCAATGCAGTTATTGTTTATCAATTATAAATTTCATACCTGCAGATTCTGAAGAGATACCAACTGTTTTTCAAACTAACAAATGCCGCAATTGTAATGGAACATATGATGATGAAAGAAAAATAAAACCAATAATTTATTCGGAAGATTTTATTTGACTCAAAAAATTTTCTTCGCATTAACAAAGAGATTTCTATTAAAACTATTGGTTATCATTTATAAGTATTTTATTTTTTGAATACAATAATCAATTAATACACAATTTTAGGTGTAATATGAAAAAATCATTTCTCAGTCTTTCAATCATAGTTCTATTCTTTACATTATTTTTTTCTCTTAATGCACAAATAAAATTAGATACTGTAAAAGCACAACGTTTTGACACCGGCAAAATGTGGTCATTTGATTATCCACCGGTTGAATATCTTAAATCAACATATGGCATTAATGTTGACGAAGAATGGTTCGAAGATGTTCGTTTATCAGCTCTCAGATTATCAAATTGCACAGCATCGTTTGTATCCGAAGATGGTTTAATAATGACAAATCATCATTGTGCACGCGGAATATTAGAACGTCTTTCAAAAGAAGGGGAAGATTTAATTAAAGATGGATTTTATGCAAAGACATTGGAAGAAGAAAGAAAGATTCCAAATTATTATGCAGACCAACTTGTTTTCATTAAAGATGTAACAGAAGAAGTTAAGAAAGCCGCAGAAACCGGCTCCACACCAGAAGAAAAAGCAAAAAATAAGGAACAAAAAATTAAAGAGCTTACAGATAATCTAACAAAAGAAACTGGTCTCGTTGCTCAAGTAGTTTCATTATTCAATGGTGCTAAATACTCGTTATACGGTTATAAACGATACAATGATATTCGTCTCGTTTTTGCGCCTGATATGCAAATTGCCTACTTCGGTGGAGATTTTGATAACTTCACTTATCCTCGCTATAATCTTGATTTTACTTTTTACAGAGCTTATGAAAACGACAAGCCTGTAAAAGTCTATAACTTTTTCAAATTCACTTTGAAAGGAATTGACCCTAACGAACCAATTTTCACAGTTGGAAATCCTGGGACAACTCAGAGACTTAAAACAATTGCTCAGCTTGAATACATGCGCGATGTAATTTACAGAAATAATGCATTCCTGCTCGATACATATTACAATGCTCTCGAAGAACTCAAAAAAGTTGAACCAAAACGCGCAGATGAATTTGAAAAAATAAGAGTAAATATTGGGAACAGCCAAAAAGTTATTACAACAATTTACAAAGGATTATTAGACCCTTATTTAATGGCAAGAAAAAAAGATTTTCAAAGAAAACTTCAGGAAGCTGTGTGGAATAATCCTGAATTAAAAGAAAAATATGGAACCGTATGGGAAAATATTGAGAAGACTCAGATGGAAATGAGAAATTATGGACCTAAGATTGCAGCTTACACAATTAATCCAAGATTCACACCTGTTTATTTTTCAATTGCAAAAAAATTAATTGACCTTGCAAAAGAGTTAAGCAAACCAGAAAATGAACGAGCTCCTGAATACAAAGGTGAAAAACTTGACTCAACCATTTATTCAATTTATCCGGAAAAGATTGATAAACTTCTTGAAAATACAAAATTATGGATATGGGCAGATTTCATGAGAATGAATCTTGGCGATAACGATACTTACATTCAAAATTTGTTTGGGAATAAAAAAGGAAAAGCAGCAGGCGAATATCTTTTATCAAAATCAATTATTTCCGACAGAGATAAAGTTCTTGAACTTGCTAAAAAAGGTGCAGATGCAATTATAAATTCTACAGACCCATTAATTCAATTTGTAAAAGAATCACAAGAAAAATTGCCCGAGCTCCAAAAACTTGCACGCGAAGTTACAAACACCACTCAAGTTTATGATGATTTGCTTGGTCAGGCTCTCTTTAGTGTTTATGGAACATCAATTCCACCTGATGCTAATTTCACATTAAGAATAAGTGACGGCAAACTTGCAAGTTTTGATTACAATGGAACAAAAGCTCCTCTCTTCACAACATTTTATGGATTATATGACAGATGGTATTCATTTAACAAAGAATATCCATGGGATTTACACGAAAGATGGACAAAAATTCCAGCAGATTTTGATCTTTCAACTCCATTCAATTTTATTTCAACAAATGATATTGTTGGAGGCAATTCTGGTAGTGCTATCATCAATAAAAATGCAGAAGTTGTTGGTCTTGCTTTCGACGGCAATATGGACAGCATAGTTGGGAATTTTATTTACATGCCTCATAACAATCGCTGTGTTGGTGTTGATGCAAGAGCAATTGTTCATGCTGCAGAAAAAATTTATAAGGCAGACAGAATTGTTTATGAATTAAAAGAAGGCAAAATGAAGAAATAAATTTTATCACTCGCAGATTATGCAGAAAATATTTTCTGTGTAATCTGCGAGTTTTTTAATAAATAAATTTTGAGAAAATTTTTTCAAGCTGTTCAAATTCAATCAAGAAGGCATCGTGTCCCACATCAGAATTAATTTCATCATACTTTGCATTAGGAATTTGAGATGCAATTTCTTTTTGTTCTTCTGCAGGATATAAAATATCAGAATTAATTCCAATGCACAAAGTTTTTGCCGTTATTGAAGAAAGAGCATTTTTGATTCCACCTCTCATATAACCAACATCATGCAAATCCATTGCCCATGTAATATACAAATAAGTATTAGCATCAAATCTGTTTACAAGTTTTTCTCCTTGATAATCAAGATAGCTCTGAACCTGAAATTTATTTAATGGATTTAGTTCATCATTAATATTTACTCTTTCTCTGTTAAATCTTTTTTGAAAAGAAATCATTGTTCTGTAACTAATCATTCCAATTTTTCTTGCATTAGAAAGCCCGCCTTTTGGTTGATTTTCATAATTGCCATTTTTCCATTCGGGGTCATTCATAATTGAAGAACGAGCAATATCATTTAATGCAACAGCCCATGCAGAATGAGCTGCAGAAGCACCAATTGGAATTATTTTTTCTACAAAATCAGGATACATAATTGCAAGTTCGAGAGTTTGCATTCCACCAAGTGAACCGCCGGTTGCAATTCTAATTTTTTTAATGCCAAGAAAATCTGCCAGCTCTTTTTGAACTCTAACCATGTCTCTCACAGTAACAACAGGAAAATCCAATCCATATTTTTTATTTGTTAATGGATTAATATCTGATGGTCCTGTGGTTCCATAACAGCCGCCTAAAAAATTGCTGCAAACAACAAAAAATTTATTTGTATCAAAAATTTTATTTGGACCTATTAATGCATCCCACCAGCCGGGTTTTCCAAGAAACATTTTGTTGTATTTTGTAAGAAATTCGTATGAAGAGGAATTTTGAATTTCCTCTTCAGTTACAATACCAGCAGCATGAGAATTTCCTGTTAATGCATGAAAAATCCATACAGCATTATCACCGGCTTTATTTAATTGTCCATAAGTCTGATAAGCTACCCTAATATTTTTAAGCTGCTTTCCGTTTAGCAGAGTTAAAGGTTTATCTTTGAACAGTTCAACAAATTTAGTTATTGGTTTCAACATTCAATCAACTCTTTCTTCTATAAAAAATATTTTTGGAAATAATTTTTAGCTGCATGCTTTACTTAGAGCCTGATCAAAATCTTCAATAATATCATCAATATGTTCAAGTCCAACAGAAACACGAATCATATCATCAGTTACACCAGCAGCAAGTTGTTCTTCCTTAGATAATTGTTGATGAGTTGTTGATGCAGGATGAATAACAAGAGTTTTTGCATCTCCAACATTTGCAAGCAAGCTGGCAAGTTCAACACTATCAACAAATTTTTTACCGGCTTCCAATCCACCTTTAATACCAAATGCAAGCATCGAACCAAATAAATTATGATTCAAATATTTTTTTGCCTGTTCATGATATGGATGTTCTTTTAATCCGGGATACCAAACCCATGTAACTCTTTTATCATTTTTAAGCCATTCAGCAAGTTTCATTGCATTTTGAGAATGTCTTTCGACTCGCAGTGATAATGTTTCTAATCCCTGTAAAAATAGAAATGCATTAAAAGGACTTAAGCACGCACCAATATCACGCAAACCTTCTACTCTTGCACGAATAATAAAAGCTATATTTCCGAAAGGAGAATCTTTGCCAAATGTTTCCCAGAAATTTAAGCCATGATATCCAGGACTTGGTTCGGTGAACAATGGGAAATTTCCGTTTCCCCAATCAAATTTTCCTGAATCTACAATAACTCCACCAATTGATGTTCCATGACCGCCAATCCATTTAGTTGCAGAAGCAACAACAATATCTGCACCATGACGAATTGGAGTTGCAAGATAACCTGCAGCTCCAAATGTGTTATCAACAATTAAAGGAATGTTATGTGAGTGAGCTAAATCTGCAAGTGCTTTTATATCTGGCACATTTAATTTGGGATTGCCAATAGTTTCGATATAAAGTGCTTTTGTTTTTTTATCAATTGCTTTTTCGAATTCTTCTGGTTCATCAGAGTTAACAAATTTAACATCAATTCCTAATCTTGGCAGAGTTACTTTGAAAAGATTGTAAGTGCCTCCATACAAAAAACTTGTAGATACAATATTATCTCCTGCCTGAGCAATTGTAGTTATTGTTAAAGTTTCTGCTGCCTGACCCGAAGAAG
>NZ_BAAJAO010000015.1:0-52500 GCF_057554405.1 Rosettibacter sp. KY25
CGGATGTTGTTATTCATACAGCTGCTGTTTCAAATGCAGAAAGAGCAGAACAATACCCTACATCTTATGTTTATGAAGTGAATGTGAATGCAACAAAAAAGATTGCAGAAATATGTGATAGTATAAAATCAAAATTAATTTATATTTCGACTGACCTTGTTTATGCAGGCTATCGTGGTTCTTTGTTAAAAGAAGATTCTAAATTAATTCCAATTTCTCTTTATGCAGAAACAAAATTGATGGGCGAAGTCAAGATTCAGGAAACTTTTGATAATTATATAATTTTGCGGCAAGCTTTATTGATTGGTTTTGGATTAAACCATTCAAGAAATTTTTTCCACTTTATGTATGAAAATCTCAAATTAAATAAACAAATAAAATTATTTACAAACCAATATCGTTCTCCACTTGAATTAAATGATGCTGCACGAATGATAGCAGAATTAGTTGAGAAAGAAGTAAAAATCGAAATTGTAAATTTTGGTGGAGCAGAAAGATTATCTCGCTATGATTTAGGTTTATTACTTTGTGAAGAAGCAGGCTTTGATAAAAATTTATTAGTTCCTGTTACAATGGAAGAAGAAAATTATCCTTACATTGTTCACGATGTATCGATGAATATTGATAAATTACTTTCATTAGGGATTGAACCTGAGAATTTAAGAAAAGCAATTAGAGAATTAATAAAAAATAATTTCAAATAAGCAAAGAAAATTTTTGAATAATTTTTCCTGAATTTACTTTTTATTTCTTTAACTCTTCCAATTTTTTCTTAAGCAGTTCATTTACAATTTGTGGATTGGCTTTACCTTTAGTTTCACGCATGATTTGCCCAACAAAGAAAGCCCAAACTTTATCTTTTCCACTTAAATATTCTTCAACCTGTTTTTGATTTTGTGATAAGATTTTATCAATCACATTTTCAATTTCGGATGTATCTGTAATCTGAATTAAATTCTTTTCTTTAACAATTTCTTCAGGGTCTTTATTTGATTTTAACATCTCAGGGAAAACTTCTTTTGCAATTTTTCCGCTAATTACATTTTTATTTATTAGTTCTATTAATTTGCCAAGATTTTCTGCACTCACAGGAAATTCATTTATAGAAATTTTTTCTTCATTAATTACTTTTAATACTTCAGTCATTACCCAATTGCTTGCAGCTTTATAATCATTTGTAACAGTTAAAATTCTTTCATAGTAATCTGCAAGTTCTCTTGAAGATGTAAGTATCTCAGCATCATATTTAGGAAGATTGTATTGATTAATAAATCTTTCTTTTTTAGCATCAGGTAATTCAGGCATTTTAGATAGTATTTCATCTTTCCATTCGTTTGTTACAACTACTGGCATTAAGTCAGGTTCGGGGAAGTAACGATAATCGTGTGCTTCTTCTTTGCTTCGCATTGGATAAGCAATGTTTGCATCAGCATCCCATAATAATGTTTGTTGAACTACTTCTTTCCCATCTTCGAGCAAATCAATTTGTCTTTCAATTTCATATTCAAGTGCTCTTTCAACATTACGGAAAGAGTTCATGTTTTTTACTTCTGTTTTTGTCCCAAATTTTGTTTCACCTTTTAATCTCACCGAAACATTTGCATCGCATCTTAATGAACCTTCTTCCATGTTACCATCGCAAATGTTAAGGTAAGTAAGTATTTGTTTTAATTTGGTTAGATATAAATATGCTTCTTCAGGAGTTCTTATATCAGGTTCGCTTACAATTTCTAACAAAGGTGTGCCGGTTCTATTCAAATCGATCAAAGTATCAAAGCCCTGGTCATGAATTGATTTTCCAGCATCTTCTTCCATATGAATTCTTGTTATCCCAATTTTCTTTTTTGTGCCGTCTTTCAATTCTATTGTGATAAATCCATGTTCACAGATTGGTTCTTCATACTGAGATATTTGAAAATTTTTTGGAAGGTCAGGATAAAAATAATGTTTCCTTGCAAATATTGATTTTTCATTGATTCTGCAGTTTGTAGCAAGTCCCATCAATACAGCAAATTCTACAACTTTTTTGTTCAGGACTGGAAGAACACCGGGATGTCCAAGGCAAACTGGACAAACATTAGTATTTGGAGCAGCACCAAATTTTGTTGAGCAGCCGCAGAATATTTTTGAATCTGTTAATAATTGTGCATGAACTTCTAATCCAATAACAGCTTCGTATTTGGGATTCATATCAAATCTTTAATTTTATTTTTGCGAATATAATTATTTCTATTAAGAATTTTTTTGCATAATTCGAAAAAGAAATTTTTTTCAAGAATTTACTTTCTAAAAAATTATATTCATATTATAAATTAAATTTTATAAGAGGAGTGAATGAAGCTTGATATACTAATATTTGCAGCACATCCCGACGATGCTGAACTTTCAATGGGCGGAACAATTGCTAAATTAATAAACGGAGGCTTAAAAGTTGGGATTGTAGATTTAACAAAAGGGGAACTTGGCACCAGAGGTTCTGCAGAAATCAGAATGAAAGAAGCTCAAAAAGCCTCTGAAATTCTTAAAATTAATCACAGAGAAAATCTTGGTTTTAAGGATGGCTCAATCAAAGTGAAAGAAGAATATTTAATAAAAGTAATATCTAAAATCAGAAAATATCAGCCAGAAATAATTTTTGCACCATATTTTAATGACCGTCATCCCGACCATGTCGGCTGCGGATTTTTGATTAAAGAAGCAATGTTTTTTTCAGGACTTCCTAAAATTGTTACTGAGGACAATGAACAAATTCAAAGTCCATATAGACCTAAAAAATTATTTTACTATATACAAACTTATGAGACTAAGCCCTCGTTTATTATTGATATAAGTGATACATTTGAATTGAAGATGCAAGCAATTAAAGCTTATGAATCACAATTCCATAACCCAAACAGCAACGAACCTGAAACTTTTATTAGTCAACCAAATTTTTTAAAATACATTGAAGCAAGAGCAAAAGTATATGGTTTCAAAATCGGAAAAGATTATGGTGAACCATTCTTTTGCGAAGAAGAAATTGAATATGATTTAATTAGTTTAATCAAGAACGGAGAAAAAAAATGAAAATAGCTTTTCTTGGAACAGGATTAATGGGCGAACCAATGGCATTTCGCTTATTAAAAGCCAATTATTCTTTACATGTGTTCAATCGTACAATTTCAAAAACAGAAAGATTAAAAAAACATCAGGCGAAAGTTTTTACTTCGCCAGAAGAAGCTGTTAAAGAACCTCCTGTTATTATTACGATGTTAACAGATTATAATGCAATTACAGAAGTATTATTTAAGAATAAAAATAATTTTAAAGGCAAAACTCTAATTCAAATGAGCACGATTTCTCCACATGAAAGTTTATTGCTGAAAGAAAGATTTGAAAATGCAGGTGGAGTTTATATAGAAGCTCCTGTTTTGGGAAGTACTCAACAAGCAGAAGCTGGCGAATTAATTGTAATGGTTGGATGTGATTCGGAAAATTTTAGTCAAGTTAAAAAGATTCTGAAAAATTTTGGTTCAACTGTTCTGCATGTTGGAGAGCCTGGTAAGGCATCTGCATTAAAATTAGCATTAAATCAATTAATTCCATCATTACTCTCAGCATTTGGTATGTCGTTGGCTTATGTATTAAGTAAAGGAATTGATGTGAATATCTTTATGGAAATATTAAGAAAGAGTGCACTCTATGCACCTACATTCGACAAAAAATTACCAAATATGTTAAAACGCGATTTTGATAAAGCAAATTTCCCACTCAAGCACATGTTAAAAGATGTTAATTTGATTTATCAGGAATTTCAAAACAGCGGCATTAATACAGAGATTGTTGAAAGTGTCAGAAAAATATTGATTAATTCAATGGATGCAAATTTATCGGATAAAGATTATTCGGCACTTTATAATATTATTCATCCTTCAAAATAATTTAGATGAAGAAAAAAATTATAATAAAATTATTTTGGATAATTCTAAGCATATTAATTTCTCTAACAGCTTATTTAATTTTTGATTTTGGTGATGAATATAAAAATGCCGAAATAGTTGCATCAATCGCAATACTCATGTCAATCCTTTGGGTAACAGAAGCAATCCCGCTTTCTGTTACTTCACTTATTCCTTTGATACTTTTCCCATTAACAGGAGCAATTTCCTCAAAAGATACTTCACAGGCTTATATTAATTCTACAATCTTTCTTTTCCTTGGCGGATTTATAATTGCCATTGCTATGGAACGTTGGCAGCTTCACAAGAGAATTGCATTAAATGTAATTAACTTAGTTGGAAATTCTTCATCCAAAATAATTTTTGGTTTTATGATTTCATCAGCATTTATTTCAATGTGGATTTCTAACACTGCAACTGCAGTAATGCTTTTGCCAATTGGACTTGCAATTATTAATAAATTAAGTGAAGAACTTGGAGAAGAAAATATTTCTCGCTTTGCAATTGCATTAATGCTTGGAATTGCTTACTCCTGCTCTATTGGTGGTATTGCTACACCAATTGGGACCCCGCCGAATTTAGTTTTTCAAAGAATTTATAAAATTAATTTTCCGAATAATCCGGAAATTTATTTTGGCGAATGGATGAAATTTGCAGTACCAATTGCCTTTGTAATGATTTTGTTTGTCTGGTTTTTTTTAACAAAAATTTTATATAAAAATGATTCTCTTGTTATTAATGACATTGTTGTTAAAAATGAAAAAAATAAATTAGGAAGAATTAGTTACGAAGAAAAAGTGGTTCTTATTGTTTTCATAATTACTTCTTTGTTGTGGATTTTCAGAGCAGAACTTGACCTTGGTGTAATGAAAATTCCTGGCTGGTCAAAAATATTTCCAAAAGCAGATTTTATTGATGATGGAACAGTCGCAATTGCAATGGCTTTGGTTTTATTTATGATTCCTGTTAAGAATAAAAACAGCAACTATAATTTTATTCTTGACCATACTGCAATAAATAAAATTCCTTGGGATATAATTTTATTGTTTGGTGGAGGTTTTGCTCTTGCAGAAGGTTTTGTTGACAGCAAATTGTCAAATTTAATTGGGCATCAATTCGCAATGCTTAAAAATGTCAATGTTGTTTTATTGATAGCTTCTGTGTGTTTTGTATTAACTTTTTTGACAGAACTTACTTCAAACACTGCAACTGCACAAATTTTATTGCCAATACTTGCATCTTTGTCAATTGAACTTCAGATAAATCCACTATTGCTTATGATTCCGGCAACAATCTCCTCTTCATTTGCATTTATGCTGCCTGTAGCAACACCTCCAAATGCAATTGTTTTTAGCAGCAGAAGATTAAAAATTATTGATATGGCAAAGACTGGATTTCTGATTAATTTATATGGAATAATTGTAGTAACATTTTTTGTTTGGTTATTTTTTGCTTGATAAAATTATGAAACCTATAACATGTCATATCATCATATCAAAGTAAAAATAGGAGGGAATACAATGGCATATTATAATTCAAAAATTGTCAATTATACTTTCGAAGAAGCAATTTCAAAATTATTAGAAGAATTGACTAAAGAAGGATTTGGAGTTTTAACGCAAATTGATGTTCAGGAAACTCTAAAGAAAAAATTAAATGTAGATTTTAGAAGATATAAAATATTTGGTGCATGCAACCCGCCTTTAGCTTACAAGGCTTTATCAAAAGAAGAAAACATTGGAGTTCTTCTACCTTGTAACATTATTGTTCAAGAAAAAGAAAGCGGAGAAGTTCAAGTCAGCACTGTTAATCCAATGGAATCAATGCAGGCAGTAGGTAATAGAGAATTGGAAGAAGTTGCAAGTGAAGTTTCAGCAAAACTCAAAAGAGTACTTGAAAGCTTATAAATTTATTTTTTTTGAAAGATTCTAATAATAAAATTGGAATGAACTAATAAATTTATAAGAAAGGAGGAAATAATATGAAAATAAAAGCTGCAGAAAATGGTCCATACTTAATTGAAGTAAATGAAGCAAAAGTCATTAGAAACGGGAAAGAAGAAGTTCTTTCACAAAAAACAATTGCACTATGCAGATGCGGGCAATCTTCCAACAAACCTTTTTGCGACGGCACTCATAAAAAATGTGAATTCAAAGGGGAAGTTGTAGAAATAGAAGTAAAATAAATTTATGGGGCTGACCGATAATATTAATTCATCATTATCATAATTATCAGCCAGCCCCAATTTTTTATCATATCATTTTTTCAATATTCCACACAAATGCATGAATACCCTGTTCTTCTGCATCTTTATTTATTTCTTCTACTTTTTTAAGTAATGGCTCAACCAAATCGTCTTTAATTATTGTTAATACAACTGCATTTTGGCTGGGCCAAATGTGAGTTCCTAAATGTGGTTCACCTTTTACACTTCCTTGTCCATGAACATTTAAGAACCGCGTGTATCCTCTGATATTCAAACTCTGAAGAGCTTCATCAACTTCTTCAGTAATTCCATGATTATAAACTATCATTACAGCTTTCATTTTATCTCCTTAATCAATTTCTTTTTTCTGTTTGATTTTTGTTTCAAAAATTGAATAGAGAACAGGCACGATTATAAGCGTTATAACAGTAGAAAAGAATAAGCCGCCAATAGTTGAGATTCCAAGAGGCTGCCATGTTTCTGAACCTTCACCTTTACTGATTGCAAGCGGAATTAATCCAAGCAGTGTTGTTAATGCTGTCATTAGCACGGGACGTAATCTGTTTCTGCCAGCATGAATAATTGCATCTCTAAGTTCATATCCTCGAGCTCTTGTAATATTTGTGTAATCAACAAGCACAATTGCATTCTTTACAACAATTCCAATAAGCATGATACTTCCTAAGAAAGCAATTACGCTGAATGGAGTATTTGTTATAAATAATGCAATGAAAACACCCGAGAATGAGAAAGGAACTGAGAACATAATTATAAATGGGTCAAGCAACGATTCAAATTGTGATGCCATAACCATGTAAACCAAAATTATACTTAGAATCAATAAGAGTGATAAATCTTTAAATGTATCTGATTGCTGTTCAATTTGTCCTGCATATTCAATCGATACATTTGGAGGAAGCTGTAATTTGTTAACATAATTTTGAATGTCTTTTGTAACTTCACCAAGTGAACGACCTTCAACATCAGATAATACTGCAACTACTCGTTCCTGTTCTTTTCTATGAATTTCTGGAGGTGAATATTGCTGAGTAACACTTCCAATATCTTTTAATCTTACAGTTGTTCCAGCCATAGTTTTTATTGGAAGATTTTCAATATCTGCTAATGAATTTTTCTTCTCAGGCGGCAGACTTATGAAAATGTCGTATTCATCTCCAAGTTCACGGTATTTTGTTGGTGTAAGTCCATAGTAATAATTTCTTAAAGTAGAAGCAACCAAAGCTGTATTAAGTCCATTGAGTGCCATTTTGTCTCTTTGAAGTGTAATTTGAAGTTCCGGTCTTGGATCTCCAATGTCGATTCTTACATCACGAGTTCCTTCAACTTTGGTCATATATTCTTTGATTCGAGTTGCTAATTGATAAGTATCATCTAAGTTTGGGCCAATAATATCAACTTCAATAGGAGCGCTTGAACCGCCAGTTAACATTGCCATGGAACCACTTGTATTAATTGTAAAGCTCTTGATGCCTGGAATTACTTCAAGTTTTTTACGGAGTTCGTCAGCCATTTCAAAAATTGTTCTCTTACGTTGACTTTTTGGAACAGTTCTTACCTGAATTGAAGAAATGTTTGCAGCTTCTCTTTGTCCAAATAATATTGCTGAAAAGCCCTGATCATTCACACCTGAACGACCTGATATGAATACAATTTCAGGAAAATCTTTTCGAATTATATCTTCTACTTTTTTGACATATTCAACAGTTTCTTCCAATCTAATTCCTGGCTGCAATTCTAATGTTAACTGAAAGTTTCCTGAATCAGAACGAGGGAAAAATTCTGTTCCAACAATTGGAATTAATGCTAATGAACCAACAAAAATAAAAATTGCTCCTACTATTACTGTCTTCTTGTGGTCTAATGCCCAATTTAATACACCTTTATAAAAGTCATCAATTTTGTCAAGAAAGTTTGCAAGTGATGAATCAATCTTTTTGAGATAAAGATTTTGAATTGGCTTTTCTTCCTTCTTTGATTTTAAAAGTTTAGCAGATAACATGGGGATTAATGTTAATGCTGCTAAAAGTGAAACAAGAATCATTACAGTAACCAAAAAACCCAATTGATTAAATAATATTCCTGCAATACCAGAAATAAATACTAATGGGAAAAATACAGCAACAATTGTAAATGTTGATGCTGTAACAGCCAATCCAACTTCTGATGAACCAAAAATTGCAGCTTCTCTTGGTCTTGCACCTCGTTCTACATGGTGAGTAATATTTTCAAGAATAACAATTGCATCGTCAACTACCATACCTACTGCAATTGAGAGTGAAGAAAGAGAAATGATATTGATAGTATTTCCAGTAAAATAGAGATAGATAAAAGCGCCAATTAAAGAAACAGGCAAAGTCAATAAAATAATTAATGTAGCACGCCATTTTCTTAAGAATAAAAGAATAACAATTGATACAAAGACTGCACCAAGTAGAACTGCTTCTGCAAGATTGTTGATTGAATTTACAATATATTCAGATGTATCAACAATTACATCAATCTTAACATCAGAAGGGAGATTCTTTTTTATTTGTTCTATTTTAGCTTTTACATTTCTTGCAACTTCTACAGTATTTGCGCCAGATTGTTTTTGCACAATGATTTGTAAACCACGACCGCCGTTTAGTCTAACATTAATTGTTCTATCTTTTAAACTATCTTTAACATTTGCAACGTCTTTTAAGTAAACAATTCTTCCGCCTTGTTGACTAACCACCAAATTTTTTATTTCGTTGATATCAGAAAATTCTCCTGGAACTCTTAAGTTATATTCCATATTTCCCATTTTGATTGTTCCAGAAGGAAGATTGATATTTTCTGATTGAAGTGCTTGACCAATTTGTTGAATGGAAATGTTATAAGCTTCTAATCTCTTGGGGTCAACTTGAACTAAGATTTGTCTAATTGGTCCGCCAAAAGCTTGAACAGTTCCTACTCCATTGACTCTTTTTAATGGGTCTACAATTTCCTGCTCAGCAAGTTTATTTAAGCCAATGTAACTTTCATCTGCAGTAACAGCAAGAAATACAACAGGAAAAATGTTTGTGCTGAATTTGAATATGAATGGGTCAAGTGCATCTTCTGGCAAGTTTCTTTTTGTAAATTCAAGAGCAGAACGAATATCATTAGAAGCTTCATCTAAGTTTGTTCCATATTCAAATTCTAAAACAACAACAGAAATGTTGTCAATAGAAGTAGACCTGATTTTTTTCAAATTAGTAATAGAACTTAAACCACTCTCAATTTTTTTTGTAACATTTATTTCAACGTCCTGAGCACTTGCACCAGGATATTGTGTAAGAACACTAATCATTGGTGGTTCAATTTCTGGCAATAAATCTATAGGCAATCTTTGAAAGGATACAAGTCCAATTATAATGATTGCCACAAACAACATTATAGTTGTTATAGGTCTTCGAACAGATATTTCTGGTAATTTCATTGCAAATCTCCTTTACTCTGCTTTTGCTTTTATTTCAACTTGATTTCCGTTTTTCAAAACACCTTGACCATTAGTAACTAAATAATCTCCTTCAGATAAACCACTTGTAATTTCAACTACGCTGTCAAATTCTTTTCCGATTGTTACATCAACTCTTTTGGCAATATTGTTTTTAATAATAAAAGCATAATGAGCAGAAGTGCCAATTTGTTTAAGAATAGCAGCTCTGTTCACAAGTATTCCATCCGTTTTGCCTAATAAAATTTTTGCACGAACAAACATACCTGGTCTTAATTTCTCTTGAGGATTTGGAATTTTAACTTCAACTTCAAAAGTTCTTGTTAATGCATTAATGGTTGGATTAATTCTGCTAATATTTCCTTTGAAAATTTCATTTGGGAAAATATCAGATTGTATTTCAACAGTTTGACCAATTTTAATATCCTTAAAATTATTTTCACTTACATTCAGCAATAATTTTAATGGATTAATTTGCATTAATGTTACAATTGTTGGAGCTCCACCTGTAGGTGCAAGTAAAAATACTTCACCATCATTTAATTTTTTTGCAGTAATTATTCCTGAGAAGGGGGCTCTAAATTGTGTGTTTGTTAAAAGGAGATTATAATTTTTTTCTGCAGTTTCATAAGCAGCTTTAATCTGGTCATACTGTGATTGAGAAATGGAACCGGTTTCATAAAGCGGTTTCATGCGTTCATAATTATCTTTAGCAATTTGATATTGAATTTTTGCTTGAGCAAGTTGAGTATCATCCATTTCAAAAAGTAAATCACCTTCTTTAACTCTCGAACCTTCTTCAACATAAATTTTTTGAATTCTTCCAGAAGTTTGAGCTCCAAGATTTGCTTCTTTCCACGCATTCAAAGTTCCAACAAGTTTAATATCTCTGTCGATGCTTGATTTTTTTACAACAGTAACTTCAACTGGAATTACTTTTTGAGTTTCATTATTAATTTCTTTCTTTGAACATCCTGATAAGATTATTAAAGAAATAAAAATGACCGATGTGATTTTTGTAATGTTCATTTATTTATCTCCTGATTTTTATTCTAAACTTAATTTTTACCAAGCACTGTATTTAATTCTGCTTCTGCTACTTTAAGGTCATAAATTGCTTGGAGTCTGTTAATTCTTGCTTGACGAAGTGCAAGTTCTGCATCATTAACTTCTAATTGAGTAGCAAGCCCGTTTTCAAGTCTTCTTTTTGCAATGTTATAACCTTCTTCTGCCTGTTTTACAGTTTTTGTTTGACCTTCAATTCTCTTTAATGCCTGTTGTAATCTGTAAAGAATACTTAATGCTTGAGTTTTGATTGCTTCGGTTAAATTTCTTTTTTGTTCTTTAGCTTGACTTAAACTAATTTCTGCTTGACTTACTCTTGATTGTGTTTTAAATCCATTGAAAACAGGAAGTTGAATTTGGAGTCCGACTACAAAAGTTTTAACCCATCTATATTCAGAAAAATTAAAATCATTTGCTTGAGTTTGATATTGATAACTTCCAAATCCTGCTAAAGTTGGCAGGTAAGAAGATTTCTCAAGAGAAACCATTTTTTCATAAAGTTTAACTTGCTGTTCAAGAATTGAAAGCTGCGGATTAGTTTTTATGAGTTCATTGATAATTTCATCTTCTGATGGCAGCTGATAAGGTTCTTCAAAATTAAGTTCACCAACAACTTCAATTTCTTCACTTGCATCTAATCCAATTGCTACTTTCAAGGCTTCGAGTGATAGCTTATAATTATTTTCCATTTGAAGAACAGTCGGTTTTAAATTTTCTACTTGAACTTCTGCTCTAAGAACATCATAGTCTGAAAGTGTTCCTGCTTTATTAAGTCTTTTAATATTTTCAAAATTATCCTCTGCATTTTTCAAACTTAATTCCATAAGATTTTTCATTTCTCTGGAAAGCAATACAGCAAGGAATGATTTTTTGACATTTCCAATTATCTGAACTTTTGTATTTCGATAGCTTTCTGTTGATAAGTCCAATGAGTTTGAAGCAACACCAATGCTTTCATAAAGCGACCATGCGAACAATGGAACAGAAAGTGAAGCCGAACCATTGTAAGAATTATCCGAACCAATTTCCAAAATGCCGGGTTTATTTCCTGGACTGAATGGTGTTCCAGGCGGCAAAAAGATTACGGGTTTTTTGATGTAACGCTGATATTGTGCACTTAAGTCGAGCTTTGGATATAATCCGCTTAATGCTTCGCGCAGTTTTTCTTTTGATTTTTCAACTTCCATTTGAGCTACTTTTATATCACTGTTTTTGTCAAGTGCAAATTCAATAGCTCTGTTAAGGTCTAATACTATTTTCTCTCTTGGTTGAGCAGAGAGAATTATAGTAAAAGAGAAGAGAAATAAAATTAACTTTTTCACTTATATACCTCCGGATTTTATTTTATTAATAAACCCTCAAATATTAATTTGACTGCAAAAATCATATCGTCGTGAGCTTTTGAGAAATCAATTTGTTGGTCAACAGTAAATGAAGCAAAATAATATTCACGATGACGAAGCGCCTCAGAAATTGTAAGTAATAAACATGCTATTCGTTCTGTATCACATTTTTTTATTTCTTTTTTCTTGATTGCTTCATTTAAAACCTTTGATAAAATCTCAATCTCTTTTTGATTGATTTCCTTAATAAGTTTATAAATTTTATTCTTGATTTCATAAAATACATTTAGGGTAACATCTTGAAGTTTCATTACCGAAGTGACATACTCGAATTTTTTATTTTCATAATTGATTATTTTTTCTAAGATGGTATTTCCACTGCTTAGTGCATCATTAATTAATGAAAAATACTTATCACGTTCATTGTTGATTACATCTTCAAGCAAAGCTTCTTTGCTTTGATAATAATAATATAGAGAAGATTTTTTCATGCCAAGTGCATTTGCAATGTCGTCAAGTGTGGTCTTGGCATAACCGTTCTTAGCAAGAATTTGTCTTGCCGTATTGAGTATTAAATCTTTTTTTGATTGAATAGATTCATTATCTATCATAGTATTTATCAAACTTTTTAATAGAATGTTCGAAACTTATAAAAAATTATTTTTAGCCGCAAAAAATTCTTATTAAGAAAATATTAATTTGTTTTTGTTATGAACGATAATTAATTAGCAATAAAAATTTTTAACCATAATCATCATAAAAACGTATTTACTATGAATTACAGAATGAATATAGCTAAAATGAGAAGTGCAGCTGATTACCTGTTTGAACATGGGAAATATGAAGATGCTTATTATGTTTATGACGAAATTTATAACAGAATATGGACAGCAATTGGATTTGTTTATAATGGGATATCAAATTTTTCTCAGCAGTACTTAACAAGTTATAAATC
Organism: Rosettibacter sp. KY25; assembly: GCF_057554405.1. Classification (NCBI taxonomy): domain Bacteria; kingdom Pseudomonadati; phylum Ignavibacteriota; class Ignavibacteria; order Ignavibacteriales; family Melioribacteraceae; genus Rosettibacter; species Rosettibacter sp. KY25. Next base: position 12,989 of record NZ_BAAJAO010000015.1, read on the forward strand.
TAATTATGAATTAAGAACTCAATTTTTTAATCATGCAGCTGAAACAGTTTTTAAAAAATGGTTTAATTTAGACATTGACCAAACATTAAATGAATTTATCTTTACAACTCACGGACATCTTCAATGCATAAGTTATTCTCCAGAAATTAATTCTACTTTATCTTCTGAAGCGGTTCTAAATGAATATTTGATTCTTCACACATTGATACTTGAAATCGGGAATGACTGGATTAATTCTATTTTGAAGATTGCTACTCCTGTATTTGAAGAACAATTACTCAAAAAAATTAGACCCGCCAACAAATTAGATACCGTTAAAAAATTACTTATTGAAAATGCAGAAAAAATTAAAAATACAGATTGGTTCAATGTGAATGTCTATTTCCTCGATTATCTATTCAATGTTGGAGATAACAGTTCAGAATTGTTTACTTCCGTTCATAAAATTGTTGGATTTTACTATCGTCAAAAAACTCATCGAAAATCAACTGATGACAAAGATAATAAGCAAAAGTATACTCAATATGAACAATATGAAAAATACGAGAAATACGAACGATACGAGAGATATGAAAAGAGAACTGTTAAGGATGAAGATGAATTTGATCCAACAACTGCTACTGAATATGAAAAAGCAAAATATTATGGGAAAATTCTCGGCTTAAGCGGCAGAGTTACTAAATCTCAAATTAGAAAGAAATATCTTGAACTAATTGCTAAATATCATCCTGATAGAGTTAGTGATTTAGGTGAAGAATTGAAAATTCTTGCCGAGAAAAAAACTAAGCAGCTTAATGCTGCTTATGAATGGATGAAGAAAAAATATAATCTTTAGTTTAACACCCCTTAAAGCATTCCACAATTTTTATTGGTTTGAAATATTTTTGATTTTATATTTATGATGTTTCCAAAAATTATTTCTTTTCATTAATAACAGGTGGGCTATGAAAAAGTTATTAATCGTTTTCTTTATTGCAACATCATTAATCTTTTCACAAAACAGAATTGTTATTAATGCTGATTTAGGAAAAGATACAATCAGCCGAAATATTTATGGACATTTCTCGGAGCACCTGGGCAGATGCATTTATGATGGAATTTATGTTGGTGATACTAATAAGATAATTCCCAATACCAGAGGAATTCGCAACGACATTATAGCTGCATTGAAAAAAATGAAAGTGCCTGTTTTAAGATGGCCTGGCGGATGTTTTGCAGATACTTATCACTGGAAAGATGGAATTGGTCCAAAATCAAAAAGACCTACAATTGTTAACATGTGGTGGGGCGGTGTAACAGAGAACAATAGTTTTGGCACTCATGAATTTATGGATTTGTGTGAATTATTAGGTGCTGAACCTTATATTTCAGCAAATGTAGGAAGTGGAACACCTCAAGAATTGGCTGAGTGGGTTCAATACATGAATTTTGATGGAATAAGTCCAATGACAACTTTACGAAAAGAGAATGGAAGAGATAAACCATGGAATGTTAAATATTGGGGAATAGGAAATGAAACATGGGGATGCGGTGGACATATGCGTCCTGAATATTATGCAGATTTGTATCGTCAATATGCAACTTATATGACTGGTTACTCCAGAACTAAACTTTTTAGAATTGCTTCAGGTGCACCAAGTGATGATTATAATTGGACTGAAGTATTACTGAAAAATATTCCACGCCATCTTATTGAAGGTGTTAGTTTACATCATTATTCTGTAATTGATTGGAACAAGAAAGGTTCTGCAACTGATTTCACAGAAGAACAATACTTTCAAACAATGCAGCAAGCTCTGAGAATGGATGAGCTGATTAGAAGACATGTAAATATTATGGATAAATATGATCCACAAAAGAAAATTGCACTTGTTGTTGATGAATGGGGTGGCTGGTATGATGTTGAACCCGGAACAAATCCAGCTTTCCTATATCAACAAAATACAATGAGAGATGCAATTTTAGCTGGTGCAACCTTAAATATTTTTAACAATCATTGTGACAGAGTTAAAATGGCAAATCTGGCACAAATTGTTAATGTTCTTCAGGCAGTAATTTTAACTGATAAAGAAAAAATTATTTTGACTCCTACTTATCATGTTATGGAAATGTATAATGTTCATCATGATGCATTAATGCTGCCGGTTAATGTCACAAGCAATAAATATACTGTTAATAATCAAAGTCTTGATGCAATTTCTTGTTCTGCATCTAAAGATAAGAACGGACTCATTCATATTTCTTTGGTTAATGTTGATATAAAAAATGAACAAAAAGTTACTATCGATTTAAGAGGAACAAAAGTATCTTCTGTTAAAGGAAGAATACTTACCTCAGAAAAAGTTCAGGACCATAATACATTTGAACAACCGGATAAAGTATCACCAAAAGTTTTTAATGATGCACAGCTGAGTAATAATATATTGAATGTTAAATTGCCGCCTTGTTCAGTTGTAGTGCTTGAATTAAAATAATATCATCATTCTTTTTTATCAAAAAAATTGTTCTTTGTACATATATCACAGTTTCCACAGGGAGGTTCACCGGGGAAACCAAAATAATCTGAGATAAAAATTCTTCTGCATTTTTCAGTTCGGAAGTAATTGACTACAGAAAGAAGTTTTTTATTATCATTCAGAAGTTTTGATTTCAAGTAATTTACATCTTCAAGTTGCGGTGGCAATTCATCTATGACTCTTAGATTTTTTTCCTCGAGTGAACCTTCTGTTACTCCATATCTTTCAAGAATTCCTAATGCTGTTTCAACTCTAAAATCATTTTTATCTTTATAACTCAGTTGCTCTCTTATGAAATCAATTCCGTATGAATTCACTTCATCAATTCGAGTTATTAAAAGATTGTATAATCTTTCGTAATAATCTGCATCTGGATTTGCCCATTTGATAAATTCCATCTGAGTATACAAATCATTTTGATTGTAAATGAGAAGACAAAGAGAATCTTTGCCATCTCTTCCAGCTCTTCCAATTTCCTGATAATATGATTCAATTGATGACGGAACTTCTGCATGAATTACAAAGCGAATATCTGGTTTATCAATGCCCATTCCAAAAGCATTTGTTGCAAGTATTAATTTTTGACTGCCTGTTAAAAAATCTCTTTGTTTTTGTTTGCGCTCCTTAGGTGTTAATTTACCATGATAAATTTCGTGACCAAAACCTTTATCCTTTAATATTTGTGAATATCTTTCAAGTGTTTTTATCAATGTGAAATATATAATTCCAGAACCTTTATATTTTTTTAATACTTTTATAATAATTTCTATACTTTCTTTTTCATCATATACCTCAACTGCTTCAAGACGAAGATTTGGTCTTTGAATTCCTTCATGAAAAATTTTTATTTCGTTTTTATTAATACCAAGTTTTGATATAATATCATTTTGAACATCTAAAGTTGCTGTTGCTGTAAGTGCAATTGTTAAAGGATTTTTTATGATTTTTCGGAACTCACCAATTCTTGAATAATCGGGACGAAAATCGTGTCCCCATTCTGAAATACAATGGGCTTCATCAACGGCAAGCAAAGAAATGTTTGCTTTTTGAATAGCATCTATAAATTCTTTTTTCTTAAATCTCTCAGGAGTAACATAAAGTAATTTTATTTCTCCTTTCAAAAATTTATTAAGTCTTTCTGCCCTTTGTTCACTGCTTATAGTTGAATTAATAAAATCAGCAGGAATATTTTTTTTCTTTAATGCATCAACCTGGTCCTGCATCAAAGCTATCAATGGACTTATAACAAGAGTACCGCCATCAAATATCATTGCAGGCAGCTGATAGCATAATGATTTTCCTCCACCTGTAGGCATAATCAGAAGACAATGACCTTTTTCATTAACCAATCTGTTGATAACATCTTTCTGCATTCCTCGGAATGATTCAAAACCAAAATATTGCTTAAGATATTTTTCTAAATTCATTTTTTAATTATTTATTTTTAGTGTTCAGAAAATTAAGAAAGTTTTGCTTAAGTAATTAATTATCAGAGCAAGAAAAACAAAATGGCAGAAGTAATACTTAAAAAGAATGAGGATAAAAGAATTAAGCAGGGTCATCTCTGGATTTTTAGCAATGAGATTCAAAGCGTTGAAGGTAATCCTGAAAATGGTGATTTAGTTAAAGTATATGATTCTCAAAAAAATTTTTTAGCTCAGGGATTTTATAACAAAAATTCATTGATATCTGTAAGAATTATATCAAGAGAAAAAGAAATTGATATTAAACAACTATTTAAACAAAGATTAATATCTGCATATAATTTTAGAAAAATAGTTTATCCTAACCGTGAATCTTTTAGAATGGTTTTTAGCGAAAGTGATTTTATGCCAGGATTAATAATTGATAAATATAACGACACATATGTTTTACAAATTTATTCTGTTGGTATGGAGAAGAATATTGAAGCTGTAATAGAAGTTCTTCAAAATGAATTTTCAGCAAAAAATATTTTTACAAAGAATGAAGAATACTTTCGTCAGCTTGAAGGTTTGAAAGCAGAGGATAAAATTTATGTAGGAGAAATTCCAACAGAAATTATTTCTGATGGTGAAGTTAAATATAAAATCGATTTTATCACCTCTCACAAAACCGGTTTTTATTTTGACCAATGTGATAATCGAATTTTTACAGGTAAATTATGCAGAGATAAAAATATTCTTGATTGTTTTTGTAATGCAGGGGGATTTGGATTAAATGCAGCAAAATGTGGAGCAAAATCAGTTACATTTGTTGATTCATCAAAAAAAGAAATAGAGAATGCGAAGTTTAATTTTCAGTTAAACAATTTTTCGTGTGAGAATGAATTTGTAGTTTCTGATGTATTTGATTATTTAGAAGAATGTATAAATCAAAATAAAAAATATGATGTAGTAATAATTGACCCGCCGGCTTTTGCAAAAAATAAAAAGAGTTTACCTACTGCATTAAAAGGATATGAAAAATTAAATCGACTTGCGATGAATGTATTAAAAGACGATGGACTTTTATTTACATCTTCATGTTCTCATCATTTGAAAGAGGATATGTTTATTGAGGTGATTAATAAGGCAGCTCAAAAAGCGGATAAGAAAATTCAACTTTTTTATTTTAACAATGCATCATTAGACCATCCAATTCTGCCCTCAATGGAAGAAACAGTTTATTTGAAATTTGCTGGAGTGAGAGTATGTAAATAAACATATTCTGGGATCGCAATTTTGTATATTTGTTTCTCGAAATTAATATTTATTTCAAAGAAACTTTTATAAAATCCCTTTTGTAAAAGCAAACAGTTTTTCAAACTATAGAGGAGAGCAAATTGGATATTGCAGCACTAAACGAAAAAATTCGTCGTGAAAGTGAGTTCATTGACATTCTTTTTAATGAAATAAGCAAAGTCATTGTAGGACAAAAGCAAATGCTGGAACGCCTTGTAATTGGACTCCTAAGCAATGGCCATATATTACTTGAAGGTGTTCCGGGTCTTGCAAAAACTTTAGCTATTAAGTCACTTGCAGCTTCAATGAAAGCAAAGTTCCAAAGAATTCAATTCACACCTGATTTATTACCCGCAGATTTAATTGGTACTCTTATCTATAACCAAAAAGATGGAAACTTTACAATTAAGAAAGGACCTATTTTTGCTAATTTTATTCTTGCTGATGAAATTAACCGTGCACCTGCAAAAGTTCAAAGTGCTTTACTCGAAGCAATGCAGGAAAGACAAGTTACAATCAGCGATACAACTTTTAAATTGGAAGAACCATTTTTAGTTCTTGCTACTCAAAATCCAATTGAACAGGAAGGAACTTATCCACTCCCCGAAGCTCAGGTTGACCGCTTTATGTTGAAAGTTAAAATTACTTATCCTTCACGGGAAGAAGAACTAAAAATAATGAAATTAAATTCTACTGATGGATTGCCTGAACTCAAACCTGTAATTTCTCCAGAAGATATTCTTCGTGCAAGAAAATTGGTTAACGAAATTTATATGGATGAAAAAATTGAAAAATATATACTTGATATTGTGTTTGCTACTCGTAATCCAAAAGAATATGGATTAAATGAATTAACAGATTTAATTAGTTATGGTGCATCACCTCGCGCAACAATTAATCTTGCACTTGGAGCTCGTGCAATGGCATTCATTAGAAGACGCGGCTATGTAATTCCCGAAGATGTTCGTTCAATTTGTGCTGATGTATTAAGACATAGAATTGCAGTTACTTACGAGGCAGAAGCTGAGGATATTACTTCCGAAACAATTATTTCAAAAATATTAAATACAATTGAAGTACCTTAATAAAATTTCTTAAATAATTTATGCTGACAAAAGATTTACTTAAGCAAGTAAAACAAATTGAAATTCGCACAAGAGGATTAGTTAACGAAGTATTTTCTGGAGAGTATCATTCTGTCTTTAAAGGAAGAGGAATGGAATTTTCTGAAGTGCGTGAATATCAAATCGGTGATGATATAAGAACTATTGACTGGAATGTAACTGCTCGTTTTGGACATCCTTATGTAAAGATTTTTGAAGAAGAACGAGAACTTACTGTTATGCTTCTTGTTGATATGAGTGGTTCTTTAATGTTTGGAACAACCGATAAAACTAAACAGCAAATTGCGGCAGAATTGAGTGCTATTCTTGCTTTTTCCGCATTAAAAAATAATGATAAAGTTGGTTTGATTTTATTTACAGACAAAATTGAAAAATTTATTCCACCTAAAAAAGGAAAAACACATGCTCTTAGAATAATTCGAGAAGTTCTTTCAATTGATATCCCTGAGAATACAGAATCATTAAGAAAACAAACTAATTTGCGACAAGCATTAGAATATTTTAATCATGCAATTAAAAAAAGAGCAATAGCTTTTGTAATATCAGATTTTCTTGATGTAGGTTATGAAAAGATATTAAGAATTGTTGGTAAAAAACATGATTTGATTGGAGTAATAATTAAAGACAGACGAGAAAATGAACTTGAAGATTTTGGATTAATCAAATTTGTTGATGCTGAAACTGGTGAATATCGCTACATCGATACTAACGATAAAGATTTTAAAATTAATTTTAACGAAACATTAAAAACCATTGAAGAATATAGAAAATCTATTTTTGTGTCTTCGAGATTGGATTCGATAGAAATTCAAACTGGTAAATCTTATGTAAAACCTCTTGTTGACTTTTTTAGAATGCGTGAAAGAAGATATTAATTTTATCACTTAAAATGATTTAATCCAATGCTAAAAACATTTATAAAAAATATTTTGGTTTTATTTACTTTTATTGCTGCTTATTCAGCTGAGCTTCATGCTCAAAATATTTCTGTGAGTGCTTCAACAGATTCTACTGAATACATTGTTGGAGATTACATAAAGTATAATCTTGAACTTTCATACTCGAAAAATATAAAAGTGTTTTTCCCATCAGTTAAAGACAGCATAAAAAATCTTGAGTTTATTCAAGAATTAAATCCAATTAAGGAAGAAAAAGACAATAAAATAATTGAAAAGCATATTTATATTTTTTCGAGATATGATTCTGCAGTTGTTACTATTCCTTCATACAAAATTTATTATCAAGAAGGGAACGATACTAACAAACAATTTATTGCTGTAAATCCTCTTACAATTACAGTAAAGACATTACATGTGGAACCGCAAAAAGATATTCGTGATGTTAAAGAACCTGTTAAAGTGCCGTTAAATTTGTTGCTTGTTGCTTTATTAATTCTTGTTCTAATTCTAATATTGGTTTCTGCTTATTTCATATATAAATACATTAAGAAAAAGAAAGAAAGCAAAATTGAATTAGTTCCTGAGAAAAAAATTCCACCTCATGAAATTGCATTGAATTCATTAAGAGAACTTGAAGAAAAGAAATTATGGCAGCAGGGATTAATTAAAGAGTATCATTCAGAAATAACAGAAATCATAAGAAAATATTTTGAAGATAGATTTAATTTCCGCGCACTTGAAATGACATCATCAGAAATTTTAGCATGCTTAAGTTATCTTGAAGAAGGTAAGAGCATAGTTGATTTAGCTAATGAATTTTTTAATAATGCTGATATGGTTAAGTTTGCAAAATTTCAGCCAATGCCTATAATAAATGAAGAAATGATGAAACAGGCTTATAAAATTGTAAATGATACTATCCCAAAGGTTGAGCAGCTAAAGGAAGAGGTAAGCAATGTTTGATAATATTGAATTTGCTAACTCATGGGCGTTATACTTTTTACTGCTTTTGCCGTTTATGTATTATTGGTATGTTAAAAAGAATCAACAAATTACACCTTCTGCTGTTTATTCTTCACTGAAATTATTTGAAGCTGTTCCTAAAAGTTTGAAAGAAAAATTAGTTAATGTTCCAATACTATTAAGAATTTTATCGATAGCTTTATTGATTATTGCATTTGCACGCCCGCAAAGTTTTTCATCTGGAGAAAATATTTATACCGAAGGAATTGATATTGCAATGGTTCTTGATATTTCAGGAAGTATGCTCGCAGAAGACTTCAAACCAAATCGTCTTGAAGCTGCAAAAAAAGTAATTGATGAGTTTATTAAAGGCAGAACCTCTGATAGAATTGGACTTGTTATTTTTTCTGGTGAAAGTTTTACTCAATGTCCGTTAACAGTTGATTATTCTGTTTTAAGAAATTTACTTTCTGAAATTTACAGTGGTATGATAGAAGATGGAACTGCAATTGGTAATGCAATTGCAAATGGAGTCAATAGATTGAAGGACAGCCAATCAAAAAGTAAAGTTATGATTCTTTTAACTGACGGTGTTAATAATGCAGGAGAAATCGACCCGATAACTGCAGCGCAGATAGCTCAAAAATTTGGAATAAGAATTTACACAGTTGGTGTTGGTACAATGGGCGAAGCTCCTTATCCATTTCAAACTCCTTTTGGTAAAAGATATCAAATGGTGCCTGTAGAAATTGATGAAAATTTATTGAAACAAATAGCAAACATTACAGGCGGCAAATATTTTAGAGCAACTAACAACAGAAAACTTGTGGAAATATATGATGAGATTGATAAGCTTGAAAAAACAAGAGTGGAAGTAACTTCATATCGACATGCTAAGGAGCTTTATTTTGGATGGGCATTAAGTGGATTAATTTTGTTGTTCGTAGAATTCGGTTTATCAAAATTTTATTTGAGAAAATTACCTTAATTAAAAATGAGGAATTGAATTGATAAGATTTGCTCACATAGAATTTCTTTATGCATTAATAATTATTCCTTTCTTAATTGTCATTTATATTTATCTTCAAAAAAATCATAATAATATTTTAGAAAGATTTGCCGACAGCAAACTTCATAATATTTTATTTCCGTTGAGAAGTAATGCTAAGTCTAATCTTAAATTTGCATTATATACTTTTTCATTGATGCTGATTTTAATTGCTCTTGCTAATCCTCAGGTAGGAACTAAAATTGAAGAAGTAAAACAAATTGGGATTGATGTTTACATTTTACTTGATGTTTCAAAAAGTATGCTTGCTGAAGATATAAAACCAAGCAGACTCGAAAAAGCCAAATATGAAATTTCAAAATTAATTCAGAGACTCAAAGGTGATAGAATAGGTTTAATTGTTTTTGCCGGCGAAGCTTATGTTCAAATACCATTGACTTCAGATTACTCAGCAGCAAATTTGTTCTTAAATGCAGTTGATGTAAATTCTGTTCCACAGCCAGGCACTGCAATTGGCCCTGCAATAGAATTAGCATTGAAATCATTCAAATATGATGATGGCACAAAAAAAGCAATTGTTATTATTACTGATGGCGAAGACCATCAAGGAAATTTAGAAAGCGTTCTTGATGAAGCAAATTCAAAAGATGTTGCTATTTATGCAATTGGATTTGGTTCACCTGCTGGAGTTCCAATCCCAATTTATAATGAAACAGGTGTGCAGATTGGTTATAAAAAGGATAATCAAGGAAATATAGTTTTGACAAAACTGAACGAAGATATTCTTAAACAAATCACTTCAAAATGTAATGGCAAATATTATCGCGGAACAAACACAGAAGATGAACTCGAAGCAATTTATAACGACCTTGCTAAAATTGAACAAAGTGAATATGGTTCAAAAAGAATTACAGAATATGAAGATAGATTTTATTATTTCATATTTCCAGCAATATTGCTGCTAGTTATTGATTTCTTTATTTCATCAAACAAATCTCCATGGCTTGCAAGGATTGAAAAATTGAGAGGTGAAACGAAATGAAATTTGTTGCCATATTATTTTTGATTTTTTCTACAACAATATTTGCTCAAAGTTATAGAAGTCTTATCAACGATGGGGTTGATTTATACAAAAAAGGAAAATTTGCCGATGCAGAAGTAAATTTCAAAAAAGGCTTGGAGAAAAAATCAGATTTGTTTCAAGGACATTTTAATCTTGGTGATGCTTATTACAAGCAGGGCAGATATGATGAAGCAATTCAATCTTATAAAAATGCACTTTCATTCACGGAGGATAAATTTAATAAAGCCAAAGTTTTTCATAACATTGGAAATGCTTTGCTAAAATCTCAAAAGTATCAGGAAAGTATTGAAGCTTATAAAAATGCGTTGAAGCTAAATCCTGATGATGAAGAAACAAAGTATAATCTTTCTTATGCCTTGAATATGTTAAAACAAAAACAAAATCAAAACAAAAACCAAAACCAAAAGAATCAGGATAAGAATCAAAATAAACAGAATGAGGATAAGAAGGATAATCAGAATAAAAATAATCAAGATAATAAAAACCAACAGAATAAAGAGCAAGATAAACAGAATCAACAGCAGCAACAGAAAAATCAAATAACAAAAGAAGATGCTCAAAGAATTCTTGAAGCATTGAAAAACAATGAGCAGGATTTACAAAAGAAACTCAGAAAAATAAAAGGCAGAGCAGTGGTAGTTGACAAAGACTGGTAAAATGAAAAATTAATCTTGGTTAATATCTGGAGATATGTTTTATGAAAGATTATAAAAAATTTATTTTGATATTAATTTTATTTATAACAGGATTATTTATTAATTCTTTTGCACAGGATTTTAATGCAACAGTTGATAAAACTACTGTTGGTCAGTACGAACATTTTCAGGTCTATTTTACATTTAATGGTTCTGATATCAATGGAGTAAGCAATTTTCGACCACCATCTTTTCAAGGTTTTAAAGTATTAAGCGGACCAAATCAATCCACAAGCATGCAAATTATAAATAATAAAGTCTCAGGCTCACTTACATTTTCCTATATATTAATGCCAACAAGTATTGGAGAATTTACAATTGGTTCGGCTTTAGTTGAATATAATGGAAAAACTTATAGAACAGCTCCTTTGAAAATAACTGTAGTTAAAGGGACACCTCAACAGCAAAAAGAAAGTAGTGGAATAAGTTCAGATGAGTTATCAAAAAATGTCTTTATTGTTGCAGAAGCAAGTAAAACTCGCGCATATCTTGGTGAACAAATTACAGTTACCTATAAACTTTACACCAAATTGAATATTGCATCACCACAAATAACTAAGTTGCCGCAGTATCAAGGATTCTGGGCAGAAGAAATTGAACCATCACAAACAATTTCTTTTGATATTGAGATGTATAAAGGGGAAAGATATCGCGTTGCTACTATTAAACGTGTTGCTCTTTTTCCAACTAAAACTGGAACATTAAATGTTACTCCATTTGAACTGAACATTCCTGTAATTGTAAAAAGAAAAAGAACAAGCAATGATATCTTCGATGAATTTTTTAATGATTCATTTTTTGGGAATACACAAACAATCGAATATCTGGCTAAATCAAACACATTAAAAATTGAAGTCGAACCATTGCCGTCTACAAATGTTCCAGCTTCATTTAATGGGGCTGTTGGCAATTTTAATTTTAAAGTCGAAGTTGATAAAAACAAAGTAAAAACAAATGAAAGCATCACACTTAGAATGACTGTTTCAGGATCAGGCAATATCAAATTATTAAAACTTCCCGAAGTTCAACTGCCAGCTGGATTTGAAAAATATGAACCAAAAATTTATGACAATGTTAATAAAGGGTCTATAATATCGGGACAAAAAATTGTAGAATATTTGATTGTTCCGCGAACACCTGGTGAAAAAGAAATTCCACCAATTGAATTTTCATATTTTAATCCAGCTGCAAGAAAATATGTGACATTAACTTCTCCTGCTTTTAAGATAAATGTTATGAAAGGCGAAGGACAGTATGAACCAATTGCAGGAAATTTTTCTAAAGAAGATATAAAATTACTTAGTGAGGATATTCGTTACATTAAAACTTCTGATTATAAATTCGAGAAGAAAAAGGAAAGAGCATTGCTTCAATCTTGGTTCTGGATTTCGATGACACTTCCATTAATTGCACTTTTAGCAGCAATTGGAATAAGAAAAAAACAAGAAAAACTTTACAGCAATGTTCAGCTGTTGAAATATCAAAAAGCTGAAAAAGCTGCCAAAAAGCGTTTGAAAATTGCAAAACAGGCTCTCGATAAAAATAATCTCTCAGAATTTTATTCTGAATTATCGCTGGCTTTGTATGGTTATCTTGAAGATAAGCTAAGTTTACAAAAATCAGAGTTTACAATTGAAAAAGCTCTCGAAATACTTTCTCAAAAAAATATCCCCGAAGATTTAATTGCAAGAATAAAAAATGTTTCAGATAAATGTGAGTTTGTTCGCTTTGCACCTTCGGGATTGAATTCTGCATCTGCAGGTGAAATTTATGAAGAAGCTGTAAATATCATTGTTAATCTTGATGCAAGTCTTGAAGCTAATAAATCATTTAGTAAAAAATTAACTGGCAGAATGAATTTGTTCTCAATAATAATTTTTGTGATAATATTAATGCTTAGCAATAATTTATATTCTCAGTCACCAGAGCAATTAATGAATTTGGGAAATAAATATTATCAAGAACAGAAGTATGAAGAAGCAGTGCAAACATATCAAAAAATTATTGCTCAAGGTTATGAAAGTGCAGCTCTTTATTATAACATTGGAAATTCATACTTCCGTTTAGATAAGCTTGGTTATGCAATTTTATATTATGAAAAAGCACTTAAGTTAGCTCCAGGTGATGAAGATATTTCATACAATTTAAAAGTTGCAAATGCACGAACTGTTGATCGAATTACTGAATTGCCAAAATTATTCATAGTTCAGTGGTGGGAAATATTGATAACATCATTATCATTGAATGGATGGGCTGTAGTTACTGTAATATTTTATCTTTTGCTTATAATATCAATTGGAGTCTACTTTTTGTCAAGAAAAATAAATCTTCATAGAATTGCATTTAATACCGGGGTAATCTCAATTATTTTTTTTCTTGTTTCTCTGATAATTTTAATTGCTCGATATAATCATGAAAAATCAACAAACTATGGTATTTTGCTTGAACCAGCATACTCTGTAAAAGTGGCTCCTGATGAGAAGAGCAATGATGCATTTTTAATTCATGAAGGAATCAAATTTGTTGTTGAAGATAATGTAAATAATTGGTCAAAAATTCGATTGTCTGATGGCAAAGTGGGCTGGATTCCTGATGATAAGTTTGGAAGAATTTAATCATGATTTTTTCTGAAATGAACGAAGCTAAAAAATATAACAACACTAAACTCGCGATAGGAATATTCAAAGGAATTGCTTCATTTATTTTGATGTTTCTTTTTGTACTTTTTGGATATAGTAATAAACTTGAGAAATTATTAGAACACTATATTTCAAATGATTATTTAAGATTGATTTCATTTACTGTGATTTTAGGAATTGCATCTTCAATTCTTTTTTTCCCGCTAAATTATTATTCAGAATTTTATATTGAACATAAATACAACTTATCGAATCAATCCTTTGGCAAATGGATTTGGGAAAATCTTAAAGAAACATTAGTTGGTGCTGCAATTGGACTTCCTTTATTAATTATATTTTATTTCATATTGAAGACTTATAATAATTACTGGTGGCTACCATTCGGAATTATAATGTTTTTCTTTTCTGTATTGCTTGCTCAAATTGTTCCAATATTGATATTACCATTGTTTTATAAAATTACACCTGTTGAAAATGAAGATTTGAAAAATAGAATTATTGAACTTGGTAAAGCAGCAAATTTGAAAGTTGAAAATGTATTTAAATTTGATATGAGCAAAAATACCAAAAAAGGAAATGCTGCTTTTACAGGTTTAGGTAAAACAAAAAGAATTTTACTTGGTGATACATTATTAAATAATTTTTCTAATGATGAAATCGAAACAGTCATTGCCCATGAAATGGGACATTATAAGAAGAAGCATATTGTAAAGAATATAATTTTAGGCACCGTATTCAGCTTTTTGACTTTTTATTTGATTGCCAAACTTTACGAAGCAACAATAAACTTCTTTGGCTTTAATTCAATTTTAGAAATTTCTGCTCTTCCTGTTTTAGTTCTTTGGGGAAGCATTATTGGTTTAGTACTTACTCCATTATCAAATTACATTTCTCGTAAATTTGAATATGAAGCTGATGAATATGCTGTAACTGCCACAAACAAAAAAGAAGTTTTTATTAATACTCTAATAAAACTTACAGAACAAAATCTTGGTGATAAGGAACCCCATCCACTGATTGAATGGTTTTTTTACAGTCATCCTTCAATTAAAAATAGAATAGCTGCATTAAATAAGATTAATTAATATTTGTCCTTCCTTTAATAATAATTAAATATGCAATGTAAAAACATTTTATAAATCGATTTTATAATTATATTTGCAAAGAAAATTGATTATAAATTTGGGATAATGATTTCGACAGTTAAAAAATATTCTTTCTTGTTTATATTGATACTTGTGCAATGTACTTTTGATAGTAATCCGCCAACTCAAACTGAATCAGAAACATCAACAAGCAAAACTGTGCCAAGCAATCCTAAACCTGCAGATAAATCTATTGACCAGCCGCTTATTGTAAATTTGCAATGGGAGTATTCAGGTTCACAAAAATTTGATGTGTATCTCGATAAAAAAAATCCTCCTCAAATATTAATTGCAAGTGATATTACATCGAAATCACTTGTTGTAACTAATTTAGAATATCAAACAACATATTACTGGAGAGTTATTGCAAAGAATGATGATGGGAGTAAAATAGAAGGACCTGTCTGGAGTTTTACAACTTTAACTCAAACTTATCCTACTATTAATGGTTTTGCACTAAATCTTTATAAAATTCAAACAGAACTCCCATGTTATGTTCATGTTATGTTTCAGGTAATTGATTTGAATGGCAAGGGAATAGACTATTTAACTCAAAATGATTTTGAAATTTTAGAAGATGGAGAACCAATTTCACAATCTGAATCACAAATAGAAATTAAAAAAAGGGAAGCTGTTCCTTATAAATTAAAAACAGTAATAATGCTTGATAACAGCACAAGTCTTCAAAATAACATTGAAGAAATCAGAAATGCAGCCAAATCATTTATTGAAAAAATAGTTTCGCAGCAGGAAATTTCTATTTATCAATTTTCTGATAAACCTGAGATATTGAGTGATTTTACAAATAATTCTGATTCTTTAATCAATGCAATTAATCGTTACAAATTAGGTTATCCAACAACAAATCTTTATGGTGCAGTAATTAAAGGAGCTTCTTTGTGGCAGGATTCATTTTCAATTGATGGAATTGTTCAAGGAATGATGATTGTATTTACAGATGGTAAAGACACACAAGGTTCAAGCACATTGGCAGAAGCATTAAATGCAGTTCACAATAAAATTGTTTTTACAATTGGACTTGGGAGCGAAATTCAACCTGATGTTCTTGAAGCAATCGGAACTGCAGGTTATTATTCAATTACTGATATAAATGAATTAAAAGCTCAATTTGATAATATCCAGCATTCAATAGTTAGTTATGCAAATAGTTTTTATTTATTAACTTATAAAAGTCCAAAACGAGGAAATAATATTCACTCATTAACGATAAGAATAAAAAATAATCCATATAATGGAGAACGCTCAGAAATTAGAGGAACATTTAACAGCAACAATTTTTATTCATTTTAAGAGGTGAAAATATGGCAGTTACCAAACAAGATGTTGAATACATAGCAAAGTTAGCAAGATTAAGATTCAATGATGAAGAACTCGAAAATTTTACTCATGAGTTAAATGAAATCTTAAATTATGTTGAAAAACTTAATGAGCTTCATACTGAAAATGTTGAACCACTTTCACACCCCATCGAAAATTTTAATGTATTTCGAGAAGATAAACTTGAACCTTCAATTGACAGAGAAGAAGCTTTAAGGAATGCTCCATCAAGCACAGAAGAATTTTTTAGAGTTCCAAAAGTAATTAGTAAGTAATTAATTATGATTGTAGGAATCATACCTGCTCGCTTTGCATCAACGAGATTAATGGGTAAACCTCTTGCTGATATTGGTGGAAAGCCAATGATTCAGCATACATGGGAGAATGCAAGAAAATCTAAATTGCTTGATAAAGTTGTTGTTGCAGTTGATGACGAAAAAGTTTTTCAGGTTGTGCAAAGTTTTGGTGCAGAAGTTTATATGACACCTCAAAATGTTGCCTCTGGCTCAGACAGAATTGCACTTGTTGCTCAAGAACTTCCTGAAGCTAATATAATTGTAAATATTCAGGGAGATGAACCATTTATTAACGGCAGAATGATTGACGAAGCAATTGAACCGCTTTTATTTGATAAGAAAGTCAATGTTTCTACACTCGTCAAAAGAATTACAAGTGTTGAAGAAATGAAATCTCCCTCTGTTGTAAAAGTAGTTTTCGATTATAACAATTATGCTCTCTATTTTTCCCGCTCACCAATACCTTATGTTAGAGATGCTAAAACTAATCTTGAAAAAATTGAAACTGGAGAAATTTATAAACACATTGGTCTTTATGTTTTTAGAAAAGAAACTCTGCTTAAGTTTACATCACTTCGGCAGACTGATTTAGAACGAATTGAAAAATTAGAACAACTTCGATTACTTGAACATGGCATTAAAATTAAAGTTGTTGTAACTGAATTTGACAGCCTTTCAATTGACACTCCAAAAGACCTTGAACTTGCCAGAAAATTTTATGAAAGGTTTTCTAAATCCAACAAGATGAGATAATTGATTTTGGTAGTTTATTAATGTATGTATCTGTAAGTATTTTATAAAGTTGTTTACTTTATTTATTTTTAATAATTGAATTAATAAATTATAATCAAATGAACAGTATATCTCCCAAAAGAATAATTTTTATTGATATGATGCGTGCATTTGCAGTGCTCATGATGGTTCAGGGGCATACTATTGATGCTTTCCTTGCAAATGAATACCGCACTTTTGATTCAATTCTCTATAGCATCTGGTTTACCATTCGAGGTTTTACTGCACCTATTTTTATGTTTTCATCAGGAACTGTATTTACTTATTTACTTCGTTTGCAAAAAGTTCCTTTTTATGAAAATCCACGCGTTGCAAAAGGTTTAAGAAGATTTCTTACATTAGTTCTCATTGGATATTTATTGCGATACCCAACATATACTTTTTTTAATTTTAGTTTTGTTACAAAAGCACAATGGTTAACTTTTTTTACAGTTGACGCTTTACATCTGATAGGATTTGGATTATTATTTATAATTATTCTTTCATACATTGCTGAAAAAATTAAAGCTAATGATTATCTGATTTTTTCTTTAGGTGCGTTTTTCTTTTTTGCAATGTTCAACATTACTGAACAGATTAACTGGTTAAATTATCTTCCGCTTCCTTTTGCTGCATATTTCTTTCACAAAACTGGTTCTTTATTCCCATTATTCCCATGGGCTGGTTATGTAATTAGCGGTGCTGTGTTGGGCAGTTACCTTGCTCATAATCCAGAAATATTTACCACAAAAGAATTTAGCAGAAAATTATTTTTAACAGGTCTTGGATTTTTAATTCTCTCATGGATTATTGAGCTAAATGAAAAAATATTTTTTGGTGGGAAAGCATTGGTAACAGATAATTTTTATGTGATAACCATGAGACTTGGCTGGGTATTAATATTAAACAGCTTAATGTCCTACCTTGCCCTGAAATTAAAAACCATACCTGATTTAGTAAAATGGGTTGGCAGACATACACTTGTTGTTTATGCTGTTCATGTAATAATTTTATACGGCAGTGCATGGATCCCAGGTTTAAACTTAATTTTTGCAAATAAGTTGAGCCTCGAAATTTCTATACTTGCAGCAATGCTGATGATTGGATTAATGGTATTAATGGTTATTGGTATTGAAAAGTTTAAGAGTTATAGAAAAAATAAATTGGTTTTAGAAACTTAGGAAAAAAGGAAAATTGAAAAGACGGTCGGCAAATTTAAATCCTTTGGTTACAGAAGAAGAAAAAAAGATTGAACAATCACTTCGTCCCAAAACTTTTGATGAATTTACGGGACAAACAAAAATTGTTGATAACTTAAAAGTTTTTATCGGTGCTGCAAAAAAGAGAAATGAAAGTTTAGACCATGTTTTATTAACTGGTCCTCCAGGTTTAGGCAAAACTACACTTGCACACATTATTGCCAACGAACTTGGTGTAAAAATTAAAGTTACATCTGGACCTGTTCTTGAAAAACCAGGCGACCTTGCTGGAATTCTGACAAATCTGGAAGAAAAGTCTGTATTGTTTATTGATGAAATTCATAGGCTAAGTCCTGTTGTTGAAGAATATTTATATTCAGCAATGGAAGATTTTAAGCTGGATATAATGATTGACAGCGGTCCAAATGCAAGAACAGTTCAAATTAAACTTCCTAAATACACTTTGATTGGTGCCACTACCCGAGCAGGATTATTAACTGCTCCATTGAGAGATAGATTTGGCATTAAGGCTCGTCTCGATTATTATGAAAGTGATTTGATAAAAAAAATTATTCATCGTTCTGCAAAACTGCTTAATATAAAAATTGATGATGAAGCAGCAGAAGAAATTTCAAAACGTTCACGAGGTACACCAAGAATTGCAAATAGATTATTGAGAAGAACAAGAGATTTTGCTGATTATGAAGATAAAAATATAATTGATATTGAGGTTGCAAAAAAAGCTCTCAATGCACTCGAAGTTGATGAGTACGGACTTGATGAAATGGATAAAGAAATAATTCTTACAATTATTGAAAAATTTAATGGCGGACCAGTTGGATTAAACACAATTTCTGTTGCTGTCAATGAAGATGCAGGAACAATTGAAGAAGTTTATGAGCCGTTTTTAATTCAGCAGGGTTTTATTCAACGAACACCACGCGGAAGAGAAGCAACAGAATTAGCTTATCTTCGCTTCAACAAAAAGAAAAAAATAAGCAATCATCCAGATTTATTTGAGAAATAAAATTTATGGTTGAGATTAATAACATAAAGATTGATAACAATCTTCCTTTAATTCTAATTGCAGGTCCATGTGTGATTGAAAATGAATACATCACTCTTCATACTGCAGAAAAGATTAAGAAAATTACTGAAGAATTAAGTATTCCATATATCTTTAAATCAAGTTACAAGAAAGCAAATCGAACAAGCATAAAATCTTTTACAGGTCTTGAATTTAAACAATCACTCAAGATTTTAGAAAAAGTTAAAGATGAATTTTCTTTGACAATTTTAACTGATGTTCATTCAGAAAATGAAATTGCAATTGTTTCAGAAATTGTAGATGTAATTCAAATACCAGCATTTTTGTGCAGACAAACAGAATTACTGCTTGCCGCTGGTAAAACAGGCAAAGCTGTTAATGTTAAGAAGGGTCAATTTTTAGCTCCTGATGATATGAAATATGTTGCAGATAAAATTGAATCTACTGGTAACAAAAAAATTTTATTGACAGAAAGAGGAACATCTTTTGGTTATCACAATCTTGTAGTTGATATGAGAAGTCTTGAAATAATGAAACAGTTTGGTTATCCTGTTATAATGGATGCAACACATTCAGTTCAAATTCCAAGTCAGGGTGGTGTTAGCGGTGGTGAAAGAAAATATATCCCAACATTAGCAAAGGCAGCTACTGCTGTGGGGATTGCGGGACTTTTCCTCGAAGTTCATCCTGAACCCGAAAAAGCTTTGAGCGATGCTGCAAGCCAGCTTCCTCTAAGTGATTTAAGTAATCTTCTTTCAATTATAAAAAGAATTGATGAACTTACTAAAAATGCAAAAAGAAATACTTGATAAACTAAAAGAGATTCGGCTTATCATTTTTGATTTGGAAGGTGTGCTTCTCACCCAGTCAGAAATTAATGAACTTATTATTGATAATCTTACTAATTCAATTGCAAATGCAGTAAAAGAATTCAAAGAAAGAAATGTGAATTTTGCAATAATAACAGCTCGACAGCATGATGAATTAATTGAAAGTTTAGAAGAAATTCCTGATTGCTATGTTTTAAGTTCTTCTATTGATAAAGTTTCTTCTGCAGAAAAAATTTTGAAAACTAAAAAGCTGAATTGCAATAATGTTTTTTTTATCGGCGATGGAATACTTGATATTCCACTGTTAAGAAAATGTGGTTTATCTGCTGCACCAAAATCAGCAAAACGAGAAGTAAAAAGAGTAGTTGATTTTATAATTAATGGAACTAACTCAAATGAGATTTTTCAAGAAATATTAAAATTATTTGATAAAATAAAATCATAAATAAAACATTAAAAAAAATGTCTGAAGACCAAATAATAGCCAAAGGGAAAGAAGTAATCTTAATAGAAGGTAATGCAATTCTGAATTTAGTAAACAGCATTGATGGAGAATTTGTTAAAGCAGTAAAAGAAATTTATAATTCAAAAGGCAGAGTTGTTTTTACTGGGATGGGGAAATCAGGATTAATAGCAAGAAAAATTGTTGCTACACTTAATTCAACTGGAACAGCAGCTATATTCATGCACCCAACTGATGCACTTCATGGTGATTTAGGCATGGTTCGCAAAGATGATATTGTGATAATAATTTCTAAAAGCGGAAATACTGAAGAACTGCTGAGGTTGATTCCAATGTTCAAACGAATTAATGTAACATTAATTGGAATGCTTGGGTCAATGGATTCTAAACTTGCAAAAGAATGTGATATAGTTCTAAACATTAATGTGAAAGAAGAAGCCTGCCCTTATGATCTTGCACCAACTGCATCAACAACTGCAGCTTTAGTTATGGGAGATGCTATTGCTATGGTTTTACTTGAAATGAGAGGCTTTACAGAAGAAGATTTTGCAATGCTTCACCCTGGAGGAAGTCTTGGCAAAAGATTGTCCCTTCGCATTGAAGAAATAATGATTAAAGGTAAAGATATTCCAATTGTTAAAGAAAATACTTCATTGAAAGATACTATTTATGAAATATCATCAAAAAGATTAGGCACTACATGCGTTGTTAACAATGAAGGAATTTTAACTGGAATAATTACTGATGGTGATTTAAGAAGACTGCTTGAAAAGACTCTTGATATAAAAAATTTATCTGCTGGTGATGTAATGACAAGAAAACCAAAGACAATTACAAAGGATAAACTTGCTTCTTTCGCAATTCAGCAAATGGAAAATTATAAAATAACTTCTTTGATAGTTGTTGATGAAAATTATAGACCGGAAGGAATTATCCATCTTCATGACCTTGTTAAATTAGGACTACAATCCAGATGAAAAAATTTATGTTTCTCATTGCATTCATTTCTTTTGTTTCATGTTCCGAAGAAAAAGTAAAACCCAAAATAGAAGAAAGCACAATTCAAGGTGAAATCCCAATTCATGAAAGCTGGAACTCAAAAGTTATTTTTAGCCGGGAAGGCAAGCTGAAAGCAATACTTTATACACATCATCTTAAAAAATATGAGCTTCAGAAAATAACTTTTCTTGAAGGTGTTAAAGTTGATTTTTATAATAATGCTCAGCAAAAAACTACAACACTTACATCTAAATACGGCAAGGTTGATGATTCAACTATGGATATGTATGCTATAGACAGTGTTGTTGCAGTTAACGATAGCGGAACAGTGCTTAAGACAAATGAGTTGATGTGGAGAAACAAAGACCAAAAAATTCTTACAGATAAATTTGTTTCAATAAAATCAAAAGAAGAAATTATTGAAGGATATGGTTTTGAATCAGACCAGCATTTAAACAATTATGTAATTTATAATATTACTTATTCTGCTGTTTTAACTAAAGAAGAGAAAAAGTGAAAATCAACTTTATCATATTAATTCTTTTTCTTTTTACAAATCTTTTTGCACAAGAAGATAATGTTATTCGTGTTTTGGGGGATAGTCTTGTTGGCAAAAAAATTAATGGTGAATCAATCCGCGAAGTTCATGGTAATGTTGTGATGATGCAGGGAGCAGTTAAAATAACCTGCGCTAAAGCAATTCATAATATAACAAGAAATGAAGCTGAACTGCTTGGGAATGTAATTGTAACTCAGGATAGCATTACAATTTACACTGACATTGGTTTTTATAATGGGAATACTAAAACTGCTTATTCAAAAAGTGGTGTAACTTATTTTGATGGACATGTTCACTTAAAAGCAAAAAATGGCTTCTATTATTTTGATGAAAAAAAAGCTTTTTTCTACGAGAATGTAAAATTGAACGATTCAGTTTCGGTTCTTACTTCCGATACATTAACTTATTTTGACAATGAAGATAAAGCTATTGCTGTTGGTAATGTGGTTGTTCGCGATACTTCTGCAATGATTTATGCAGATTCATTAATTCATTATAGAAATGAAAGAATCACTTATGCATTCAAAAATATTAGAATTATTGACCCAGCAAATCAGCTTTTAATTTATGGAAATAAACTTGAAGATTATCACGATAAAAATTTTTCAAGAATCACCGGCAATCCGTTATTAATAAAAATCGATACAACAAATTCTAAACTCGATACTCTGATAATTGCTGCAAGGATTATGGAAGCATATGGAGATAGTTCAAAAAGATTAATAGCAAAAGATTCAGTAAAGATTGTTCGCGGTGAATTTGCTTCAATAAATAATTATTCTATTTACTATCAAACTTCGCAGCATCTTTATACACATAAGAATGAAGATGATAAACTTCCACCAGTATTGTGGAACGAGAATACACAATTTATTGCTGACACAGTTAATATTTTTTTGAAAGACAATCGTCTTGAAAAAATGAATATGAATTCGAATGCATTAATTATTTCATCAAATGATAAATATGAATTTCGTTATGACCAGATTTCTGGCAATAATATTAATTTGCTTTTTGGAGAAAATGGTTTAGAAAGAACAGAAGTAAATGGAAACGTGCTGAGTATTTATTATCTTTACGAGGATGGAGAACCAAATGGTCTGGTGAAGTCGAGCGCAGAGAAATCAGTAATTTTATTTAATGGTAAAAATGTTGTAAAAGTTATGTATTATGGAAATCCAAATAATGAATATCATCCTGAAAATTTAATTATTGGGAAAGAGAAAGATTTTACTCTGCCAAATTTTTTACTAATACAACAAAGACCAAAAAAAGAAGAATTATTGACTGGCAAAGAAAAATTATTAAAACAACTTTTTGAAGTTATAAATGGGAAATGAATTAATACTTAAAAGCGAAAATCTTAAAAAAATTTATAAGAAAAGAACTGTTGTCAATGATGTTTCAATTTCTGTGCAGCAGGGAGAAGTAGTTGGACTTTTAGGACCAAACGGAGCCGGGAAAACAACTACATTTTATATGATTGTAGGCATGATAAAGCCAAATGGCGGAAGAGTTTTTTTAGACAATATTGAAATAACAAACGAACCAATGTATAAGCGTGCTAAAAGAGGAATTGGTTATTTGCCTCAGGAAGCTTCAATTTTTCGCGGTCTTACAGTAGAAGATAATATCATGGCTATTCTTCAAATGCTCGATATTTCACAACAGGAACGAAAGGAAAGACTTGAAAAATTACTAAATGAACTTGGAATTCATCATGTTAGAAAAACACTTGGCTTTCAATTAAGCGGCGGAGAAAGAAGAAGAACTGAAATAGCACGTGCGCTGGCAACCAATCCAAAATTTATTTTGCTTGATGAACCTTTTGCCGGAATTGACCCAATTGCAGTGGAAGATATTATGAATATTGTAGCAAATCTTAAACATAAAGGAATTGGAATTTTGATAACCGACCACAATGTTCACGAAACTTTGAGTATAGTAGACCGTGCATACATTTTAATTAATGGCAAAATATTTAAAGAAGGTTCTGCTCACGACCTTGCCGAGGACAGTGATGTGAGAAAATTATACCTTGGAGAAAAATTCAAACTCGATAGATATTCCTAATCACTAAAAATTAAAAAAGAAATACCTGCAACTATGATACAATAAAGAATTATCAACAAAATTTTTTTAATGGTTCTTCTTACTTGTAATTTCTTTTGATATCTCCAAGTTGTTGATACGTCTCTTTTATAATCGCCTTTTTCGATTGACCAGTTATTGAAAATGTTTTTCTCCATAAAGAGTAATAAAATTACCTTGCAAAGGTTTTATCATTAATTTTTTTTACAACTTAAATTCCTTTATAATTTTTTGAACTTCTTCTTCTGTGATTCCGCTTCCTAAATTTTGTGATTCTGATTTTCTGCTTACATTGCTAAGAGGATTTACCTGTGGATTGCCTGCTCGAGCTCTTAATCTTTCTTCAATCATTTTTGTAAAACTACCTGGAGAACTTTCTTCGGTTTTTCTTGAAGTAAATTGCGGTAAATCAAAAGAGTTTACAGCTGTTCCTTCATTAACAGCTTTGATTTCAAAAGCTAATGTTTTGATGTTCATTAAATGTGTGGCAGTTACATTTTCTGAAACAATTGAACCACCCCATGTGCCTGGTCCTAATGTCATAGAAGGAATTAGTCCAGTAGTATATCCAACAGCTCCAACAGAAGAAGGAGTATTTACCACAATTCTAAATGCAGGTTTTTCAAGAGCAAATTTCATAATAATTTCTTTATCATTAGAATGAATAGCTAATGTGTGGCCAATTCCACCAAATTCAAGCAGTTCAATGCAGCGATGACATCCTTCAAGCCAACCATCAACTGTGTAAAAAGCAAGTATTGGAGAAAGCTTTTCAATTGATAATGGTTCTTCTTTTCCTACTTTTTGGCATTCTGCAATCAAGACTGTTGTATTATCTGGAACAGAGAATCCAGCATGCTCTGCAATCCATCTAGCGGGTTTACCAACGATATCCGGATTTAATTTTGATCCCTTTGCAACTCTTTCTTCTAATTTCTTCTTTTCTTCTGGATTTAAAAAATAACATCCTAACTTTTTAGCTTCTTCAATTACTTTTTCTTTGATGGGTCTATCGACAATCATTGCTTGTTCTGAAGAACAAAGAACGCCATTATCGAAAGTAGTTCCATAAACAATATCAGCAACAGCTTTTTTTATATTTGCAGTTCTTTCAATGAATGCAGGAACATTGCCTGGACCAACACCATAAGCTGGTTTGCCAGAACTATAAGCTGCCTGAACCATTGGTGTGCTTCCAGTTGCCAGAATAACAGAAATATTTTTGTCTTTCATCAATGCTTCGGTTCCTTCGAGTGTAGGAATTGTCATGCATTGTATTAAACCTTTCGGTGCGCCAGCTTTCTCTGCTGCATCAGATAAAACTTTCAGTGCTTCTATTGTGCAATTAATTGCTTTTGGATGCGGACTTGCAACAATTCCATTTCTGCATTTTAATGAAATAAGAGCTTTGAACATTGCAGTTGATGTGGGATTTGTTGATGGAATCAATGCTGCAACAACTCCCATTGGTTCTGCTATCTTTATAATTTTTCCATTCTTTTGAATATCAATTACACCAACAGTTTTCAGATTTTTTATTGATTCATAAACATCTCGTGTTGCAAATTGATTCTTGATAATTTTATCAGAAACTTTTCCAAAACCTGTTTCTTCATGTGCTAATCTTGCAAGTCTTTCAGCCTCTCTGAATCCGGCTTCAGCCATTGCCTTGATAATTTTATCTACCTGTTCTTGATTAAAATGCTTGAATTCGAGTTGTGCTTCTTTAGCTTGAGCGGCTAAGTTGCGGGCTTCCTGAATTGATTGAAGGTCCTTGTCAAAGTTCATTGTGTTCTCAAAATTTTTAACTAAAAATAAAGAGAACCACTGCAAACTTCAATTTGAAAAAGTAGGTTTGAACAAATCTTATCTTGAATGGATTAGTGCTAGGATAGTTTAAAAATTTCAATTAAACAGCTCTTTAATTTTTTGATAACCACTTTTGCTTATGGGAAGATGAGTTCCATCTATTAAAATTATGTTGTGTGAATCTTTTTCAAATAAATCAATTTGTTTTATACTCGATATTTTTACAATGTAAGAACGATGTATTCTTATGAAATTTTTTGGGTCTAAATTTTCTTCGTAGAATCTCATTGTCTTTTCCTTTAAGAAATTTCCTTTTTCAGTATGAAGCATTACATAATCGTCCTGTGCTTCGATGTATTTTATTTCATCTACTGGAATGATTGTAATTTTTTGGTTTTGTTTAACTACAATCCTTTCGAGATATTCTTTCCTTTCATCTAATGTTCTCGAAAGTGATTCTAATTTCTTACTTGAATGTTCTTTATTCTTCAACATATCAAGAGCTTTCTTCAGTGCATCGTCAAATCTTTCTTCTGAAAATGGTTTTAAGAGATAATCAATAGCACTTACTTCAAAAGCTTTGATAGCGTAGTTGTCATATGCTGTTGTGAAAATGATAATAGGCGGCTCGTCCAATAGCTCAAGCATTTCGAAACCAGAAATTTTTGGCATTTGAATATCAAGAAAAATTATATCTGGTTTAAGCTCATTAATTTGCTTGAGTGCTTCAAACCCATTCGAACATTCAGCAGCAATTTGAATATCATTATATTTTTCTAAATATTTTTTGATGATGTCTCTTGCTAATTTTTCGTCGTCAATTATTATTGTTTTTATTTTCTTCATAATTAAACCGGTATGTAAATGTTTACTCTAAATATGTTATTTAATTTTTCTGTTTTCAAAAGATTATCTTGATTATAAATTAACTTTAATCTGTTTTGAATATTTTTTAATCCAATCCCTTCGCCTTTTTTAGGAACAGAATCAGGGTCAAAATTATTTTCAACAGTAATTCTAATATATTCACTTACTTTTGCACACCTGAGTTTTATTGTAACTTTTTCCAGTGATTCATAAACGCCATGTTTAATTGCATTTTCGAAAAGTGGCTGCAAAATCATACTTGGAATTTCTGTATTCTTGCATTCCTGCTCAACTTCTTCAATAAAATCGAATTTGTCACCAAATCGAATTTTTTCAATATCAAGATAAAGTTTTGAGTAACTGATTTCTTCTGATAATTTATTTTTTTGATGTTCATTTTTTGAAAGTGTATTTCTTAAAAATGTTGATAGCTTGATTGTCATCTCTTGTGCTTTAGTTGGATTTGTAATTGTTAATGCACTTATTGAATTAAGGCAGTTAAAAATAAAATGCGGATTAATTTGATATTTGAGCGATTTAAGTTCTGCCTCTTTAACTAATGTCTTAAGTTCAGCTTCCTTTAATAATTTTTCTTGAAAATTATTGTAATAAATTATCACATAATCAATTGCAACAAGTATAGAATAATACATTATGCCAATGATAAATCGCCATAGAAGTGATTTGTTCAAAAAAACAAGATATGATTTATCATCAATCAAAATATTTTTTGAAACATAATAACCAGCAAGCAGCCAAACTCCCGATGTTATTGCAGCAGAGGCAATATGATTAATAAAAATTTTTGAAATCGAATATATATCAAGAGAATTATAATTTACTGTGTACCAGACACTCAATCCAAGAAATAAATAAAGCAGATTGAAAATTAAACTGTCAATTAAAGCTGAATAAAAATTTATTGATAAAAACCAATTAAGAATTATTGTATGCAATAAAAAAATTGAAAACCAAATTATAAGATAAATTAACAGAAGTCGTTTGTTTTTAATGAATGGATTAATCATAAAAAATTACACACTTTTAATTTCACCACCGCCAAAAAATATTGTGCCTTTTATAATTAATAATCCTTCTTCATGTTGTAATGAATTATCAAAAAGGTATTGCTTTGTATCTAATCCTCCAAATATTGTTGTTACATTTGTAATAACTTTCCAATTTTTTGGTATTAAAATGGAAAAGCCGCCGAAAAGACATGTTACATCAAGAATAATTTCTTCAGGTGATAAATTAGAATCAGCAAGATTTATATTTACAGCAGAAGCTATAATAGTTAATCTTCCTCCTTTAAAATTTTTTGTTACTATCTTTTTGTTGCAATGAGTTAAAATGCAGGTTTCATCTATATATTCACTATTTATTTCTTGAAATCGTTCTGAAGCCAAATCATGTTCATTAAATTTTTTTTGATGAATATGTTTACTTTCATTTCTTCTAAGTATGAAGTAAAAACCAAT
Source organism: Rosettibacter sp. KY25 (assembly GCF_057554405.1). Classification (NCBI taxonomy): domain Bacteria; kingdom Pseudomonadati; phylum Ignavibacteriota; class Ignavibacteria; order Ignavibacteriales; family Melioribacteraceae; genus Rosettibacter; species Rosettibacter sp. KY25. Next base: position 41,516 of record NZ_BAAJAO010000015.1, read on the forward strand.
AATGATTATAATCAAAGGGAATATGTCACGAAATGTAAAATGAAAAAATGGTTTGAAGATGTGATTAAGTAATCCGTATAGACCAATTACCAAGAAAATCATTCCGGGTGTACTATTTCTTGATTTTGTTAAAAGTATAATCCCAATAATTATAAAAATTGTGTGCCATGAAAATATTAAATGTCGAAAGCCAAAATAAAAGAAGCCAAGATTATCAATTAATAATAAAGTTCCAATTATTATAAAAATTAATCCAAGCCATAATCTTGAATTTTGATGTTCCATGTTTTCCTCTAAAATGTGTTTTTAATTTCTCCACCTCCAAATAAAACAAAGCCTCGAATTAAAAGACTTTTTCCTTCTTCATATTTTATGTTAGGAGTTTTTATTCTTTTATCGCCAAAACCTCCAAAGACAGGTAATACATCTATTTCAATTTTCCAATTCGATGGAACAATTAAAGTTGAGCCTCCAAATATTGCTGTTAATTCGAGAACATTTTCACCCTCGGCAAGTTTGCAGTCAGATAAGTTAATTTCAGAACCTCCGAAAATTGAAATTATGCTACCGCCACGAAAATTATCTGTATGTAAAACTTTTGTGCTTCCGCCAAATATTGATATTTCTTCTAGAAATTCTTTTCCTTTGTTTGCTTTTTCTTCAGATAATTCACTGCTTATGAATGAACTTTTATATTCATGAGTTTTCCAGTAATGCCTTGTATATTCTTTTCTCCGAAGTATGATAAATAAACCAATGATTACAAAAATAAGGGGCCATAATTCAGGGATTAAACTAAAAAGTCCAATGGCTATTAATATGCTTCCTGCAATTTTATTTTTAGAAAGTGTTATTAAAAGTATTCCAAGAAAAATGAAAAAGTATTCCCATGTAAGAAAATCTTCTGGGATTATTTCTATTCCATAATTATTAAGAATAAATAGAATACCAATGATGATAAGAATTATACCAATTAAAATTCTTGTTCTTAAATAATATGCCATAACATCTCCAAAATTTTCAGAGGAAAGTTAGGAAGTAAAATATAATTCATAAATAAAAAATCGGTGAAGAGCAGAATTGTATCGGTAAATAAATTTTATTCAAGCAATTTAATTTGTTCATTGGGCGGAAGAACCTGAACATCTTTTAATTGTCTTTCAATTTTACGTGTCGATTTTGTTGCTTCTTCAATTTTGTTTGATGCTTCCTGCAATTTCTTTTGAGTTGCTTCGAGCACATCACCAAATTTCCCAAATTCAGTTTTGACAGAACTTAAAATTTTCCATACCTCACTTGACCTTTTTTCTATGGCAAGAGTTCTGAATCCCATTTGTAAGCTGTTTAAAATTGCTGCAAGATTTGTTGGTCCTGCAATTGTAACACGATATTCTCTTTGAATAAATTCTGCGAGACCAGGTCTTCTTAAAACTTCTGCATACAAACCTTCAATTGGTAAAAACATTATAGCAAAGTCTGTAGTATTCGGCGGGTCAAGATATTTTTCTGCAATTTTTTTTGCTTCGGATTTTATTCTAACTTCGATGCCTTTAGCTGCATCGTTGATAGCATCAATATCAGCTGCATCCTGTGCATCAAGCAATCTTTGGTAATCTTCAATTGGAAATTTTGCATCAATTGGAAGCCAGACAATTTCTGTTTTTGATGAATCTCGCCCAGGAAGTTTTATTGCAAATTCAACTTTGTCATTGCTTCCTTTTTTTGTGATGACATTTTTCTCATATTGTTCTCGTGTGAGTATTTGTTCAATTAAATTTTCGAGTTGAATTTCTCCCCATGTGCCTCTTGTTCTTACATTTGTCAAAACATTTTTCAAATCGCCTACACCTCTTGCAAGTTCCTGCATATCACCTAAACCTTTGTATACCTGTTCCAATCTTTCACTTACAAGTTTGAATGATTCTCCGAGTCTTCTTTCAAGTGTAGCATGAAGTTTTTCGTCAACCGTTTGACGCATTTCCTCAAGTTTTTTGGAATTATTTTCTTGTATTTCTTTTAATTGATTTTCAACACGCATCTGGAGATTATCAAATTTTTGTTCATTAGACTGAGTTAATTTTGAAAGCTGGTCGGCAAAAATATCTAATTGTGCTTTTTGCATTTTTGCAATTTCATAAAGCCTGTTTGAAAGCAATTCCCCAAAATTATTTATCGAATTACTTAATTCTTCTCTTTGTGATTTTAATGATTTGGAAATTTCTTCACGATTTCTAAAAAGCTCATCCCGAAAAGCTCTGTCAATTCTTTCGAACTCTGTTTTAATATCTGTTTGATTGAAAGCAGCTGTCTTTTTATTGATTGAATGAACAATGAACAATATAATTACCATAATTATGATTATACTTACAAAAGCAATTTCTATCATTATCTCTCCAGATGTAAATGATTTAACAAAAGCAAAATATAAAATAAATTGAAATCTTGTTAACTCATCTTTGAATATTTTTATAAATTTAGATTTGTAAACAAAAGAAATTAAATATGAAGAACTGGAAAAAAATTATAATAGGTGTATCTGCTTCTTTGATTGTCTTAATCATTTTTCTTTTTATTGTTTCGTCTTTTATGCTTAAAAAATCATTGCCAGAATATAATGGTGAAAAAATTATTAGAGGGATAACATCAACAATTACAATTTATCGAGATTCATTTGCAGTTCCCATGATAATAGCTGAAAATGATGAAGATGCAGCTTTTGCACTTGGTTATCTGCATGCACAGGAAAGATTATTTCAAATGGATTTGGCAAGACGAGCTGGAGAAGGAAGATTAAGTGAAGTATTTGGGAAAAAGACTTTAGCATTTGATAAAATGTTTAGGACAATTGGGATTTATAAAAATGTTATTCATGGTTACCAGCATTTAAATCCTCTTGCAAAAAAAATTCTAAATGCTTACACAAAAGGAGTAAATGAATTTATAAAAGAAGCAAAAGGGAAATATCCAATCGAATTTGATGTATTGGGATATGACCCATATCCCTGGAAACCAGAACATAGTTTGGTTATAGCTAAATTGATGGCATGGGAATTAAATTTAAGTTGGTGGTCTGATGTTACATTTTCAAATATTGTTCAAAAACTTGGGGCTGAAAAAGCAAAAGAATTAATTCCAGATTATCCGCAAAATGCACCAACGATAATACCAGAATCAATTGAAAAATTTGCACAAATATCAAACGATTTTCTGGAAACAGATAAAAAGTTCAGAGAATTTTTTGGCTTTTATGGAACTCATATAGGTTCAAACAGCTGGGTAGTCAATGGTAAAATGTCTGCTTCTGGTAAACCTATAATTGCAAATGATCCACATCTTGCATTTTCTGCTCCAGGCAAATGGTATTTTGTAATAATTAGAAGTAAAGATTTAAATGTCGAAGGATTCACATTGCCGGGGTTACCATCAGTTGTAATTGGCAAAAATCAAAATATTGCATGGACAATGACAAATGTTATGGCAGACGATGCAGATTTCTATGTAGAAAAAATTGATTCAACCGGAACAAAATATTTTCTTGATGGACAGTGGAAAAATTTAATTTTAGAAAAAGATTCATTTGCAGTAAAAGATTCTTCTTATTACACATTAGAAATTAAAAGAACTCATCGTGGACCAATAATTTCTGATGTTCATCCTTACAATGTTTTTTATCCGAAAGAAGGAAAAGTTTTTTCAAACTTAAGCATGCGATGGACAGCATTAGAATTTAATGATGAACTTTATGCATCAATATTAATTAACAAATCAAAAGATTGGAATGATTTCAAAGAAGCATTAAGATATTTCACAGCTCCAGGCCAAAATTTTATTTATGCAGATAAATATGGAAACATCGGTTATATTTGTGCAGCAAAACTACCATTACGAAATTCAGTTAGTCCAACTTTAATTTATGATGGAACTCTTAGTGCAAATGATTGGAAAGGTTATGTGCCTTATGAAGAAATGCCAAAACTTTTTAATCCATCTCAAAATTTTATTGCCTCTGCAAATAATAAAACAGCAAGAAATTTCAAGTATCATATATCAAATATCTGGGAGCCATCTTCAAGAATTGAGAGAATCACAGAGTTGCTGAATTCAAAGTCTGTTCATTCAATGAATGATTTTAAAAATTATCAGCTTGATTTTATTTCTCCATATGCAAGAAAAATTACAAAACATATTCTTGATGCTTTTAAAAATGTAAAAGTAACAGAAAAGAATTTGAAAACATCTCTCGAACTTTTTAATAACTGGAATTATGAATTTAGTGAAAAAAGTCAGGTGCCTGCGATATATTCTGCTTTTCTTCATTACCTCATAAAAAATATTTTTGAAGATGAATTAGGAAAAGATTTAATTAAAGAGTATGTTTTTCTGGCAAATGTTCCATACAGAAAATTGATTGAATTGCTCGATAGCGATAATTCCTCATTGTTTGATAATATTAATACACAACAAGTAGAATCAAAAAATGAAATTATTAGAAAAAGTCTTGTTGATGCATTAATATACCTTGAGAAAAAATATGGAAAGGACATTTCAAAATGGCAGTGGGGTAAAATTCATAAAGTAACTTTTAAACATACATTTCATGGGATTGCTAATTTTATTGATGATTTAATTGATATTGGTCCATTCCCAATAGGCGGAGATGGTACAACAATATTCAACACCGAGTATTCTTTTACAGCTTTATTTGAAGATAATGATTATGAATTAAAGGTTCTTAAGGAAGAACCATTTGCTAATAATCTTGGACCATCAATGAGATATATCTTTGATTTTGGAAATCCAAATTACATTGAGTTCATTATGCCAACAGGACAATCAGGAAATTTTATGAGCAAACATTACAGCGATATGACTCAAATGTGGTTGAAAGGAAAATATCTTAAAATTGCATTGGATGAAAATTTGTTCAAGAGAACTGCACCTTATAAATTAATTTTAAAACCACATGAATAAGTAACTTTTATTTAACAAAATGTTAAATTTAGAAATCAAAAAGTGATTTTTTTATGAAAGTAACAGAACATTTAGCAAAAGCAAACGAAACATTAATCAGTTTTGAAATAATACCTCCCAAGAGAGGAGGAGATATAAAAGAATTATTAAAAGTTCTGGATGATATTATAAAGTATAATCCTCCTTTTATTGATATTACAAGTCATCCAGCTGAAGTAGTTTATGAAGAAACACCTGGCGGCGAAATGAAGATGAGAGTGAAAAGAAAACGCCCAGGTACACTTGGAATTTGTGCTCTTGTCCAAAATAAATATAATGTTGATGCAGTCCCTCATGTTTTATGTACAGGATTTACTAAAGAGGAAACTGAAGATTTTTTAATTGAACTACATTATTTGCAGATTGATAATGTTCTTGCAGTTAGAGGTGATGATAGTGGTTTCAAAAAACCAGTTAGATATGGAAGAAGTGTAAATGAGTATGCAATTGATTTGGTAAAACAAATTCAGGACCTTAATCAAGGAAAATATCTTGAAGATGGTTTGCTTGATGCAGAACCAATGGATTTTTGTATCGGAGTCAGTGGTTATCCGCAAAAGCATTATGAAGCTCCAAATCTTATAACTGACATCCGTTATACCAAAGCTAAAGTTGATGCAGGTGCTTCTTACATTGTAACACAAATGTTTTTTGATAACAAAGATTATTTTAATTATGTCGATTTATGCAGAAAAGAAGGAATTAATGTTCCTATTATTCCAGGTCTAAAAATTATTACTTCAAAAGCACATGCTCATACATTACCAAAAAATTTTTTTATTGATATTCCAGCTGAATTGGTTGAAGAACTCGATAAAGCAAAACCAGAACATGCACTTGAAATTGGTGTAAACTGGGCATATAAACAAGTTGAAGAATTACTGAATAGAAAAGTTCCTGCTATTCATTTTTACATTATGCAAAATTCAAAACCAATAAATATGCTAATGAAAAAATTGGGTTACTAAAATGATATTACCTGCAGCAAAAAATTTAACTATCAAAGTAACAATACCCAAAAGATTAAAATGGGGAATAGCAGGTTGCAGCAGTTTTGCAGAAAATACTTTTCTTCCTGCTTTTCAAAATATTAAAAGAAGCAAACTTGTATCTGTTTTCAGCCATGATATTAATCGAGCACAATTTATTGCAAATAAATTTGGTGCTCCATATGTTTTTGATAATTATGATGAATTTCTAAAAAGTGATATTGAAGCTCTTTACATTTCGAGCAAAAATTCAGACCATTACTGGCAAGTATTAAAAGCAGCCGAAGCAGGTAAAAATATTTTATGTGAAAGACCAATAGCATTGAATTCACAGCAGGCAAAAGAAATGGTTGAAGCCTGTAAAAAAAATAATGTTATTTTAATTGTTGACCATCTTCATCGTTTCCATCCTCTTATTATCAAAACAAAAGAACTTATCGAAAAAAATATTCTCGGGAAAATTATTTCCATTTATGTCACTTACAATATTGATTTTCCCCCAACAGATAATTTTCGATTCAAAAAAAGCTTAAGCGGTGGTGGTGTTCTTAGAGACCTTGGTTCTCAAATGATAGATTTACTCAGATATTTCGGAGGTGAAGTTTCTGAAGTTAAAGGTTTTATTGATAATGTAATTTATAAAAGTGAAGTTGAAGATTTTGCTTCTGCAATACTTAAGTTTCAAAACGGTGGTTACGGTATTTTCAATGTTTCTTATGATACTAAAGAACCAGTAATCAGAGCAGACATTTTGGGTTATAATGGTTCAATAATTCTTGAAAGTAAAGTAGACAAAAAAAATTTCTCAACGAAATTGACAATTGCTCTTCATGGCGAATCTAAAAAAGTATTTAGAAAAAAAATTAATAAAGTTACTTTTATGATTCGTTCTGCTCAAAAAACATTTCTTAAGAAACAAACTCCACTTGTTTCTGGAGAAGATGCACTCCAAAATATGTATATAATTGAAGAAATCGAAAGACAATGTTACTCTCAAGAAAATTAGTAGTATATAGATGTTATGTTAAATTTTTTGCATGAATGAAAAATTATAAGCTGTATGCAAATATTGAATGCATATTTAATTATGAAAAAATGAATAGAGTTAATCCACAAATTCATTGCTAATTAATAACCATGAATAATTCTAACCTTACAGTCGCATTACTTTTAGGTGGGGTTTCACCAGAAAGGGAAGTTTCAAAAGCTACAGGTAAATCGATACTTCAGGCGCTACGACAATTAAATTACGAAGTAAAAATAATTGACCCGGCATACGGGCTTAATCAGCCTGAAGATGAAAATAAATTTTTTGAAAGTGAAAATTATTCTGCGCTTTCCCCACGAAATTATATTGAAATAATTAATTCCTCTATCTTTGATGATGTTGATGTTGCATTTATCGCACTTCACGGGAAATGGGGAGAAGATGGTACTTTGCAATCACTTCTTGAAATGCGAGGAATTAAATATACTGGTTCCAAAATTCTTGCAAGCTCTTTATCGATGGATAAATGTATGTCGAAAATTATGTTTCAACATTATGATGTAAGTACTCCTAAATGGTTTGTAGTAAGAAAGAATGAAGAAGATTTCGATTTAATAAAAGAAAAAATTAAAAAGTTTTTTGGTTATCCTTGTGTGGTTAAACCTAATGACCAAGGTTCAACAATTGGACTTACAATTTGTCGTGGTGATTCCGAGGTTAAAACATCAATTGAATTAGCTCGCCAATATTCTGATAAAGTTCTTATTGAAGAATATATTTCAGGACGAGAAGTTACTGTAGGAATACTAGGACAACAACCTTTGCCAGTTTTAGAAATAAAACCAAAATCTGGTTTTTATGATTATACATCTAAGTATACAACTGGCATGACAGAATATGAAGTTCCTGCTGATATACCTAAAAATGTAGCAGAACATCTTCAACATCAAGCATTGCTTGCTTTTAATTCTATTGGATGTGAAAGTTATGCAAGAATTGATTTTCGATTAACGAAGGATTATCGAACATATTGTCTTGAAGTAAATACATTACCCGGAATGACAAGTACGAGTTTACTGCCAAAAATGGCAAAAGCTGCAGGTATAAGTTTTGAGGAATTGATTCAAAGAATAATTAATTATGCTCTTAAATGAAATTCGATAAAAGAAAAATTTATAACATTGTTTTTTTTTCGCTTTTGATGTTGGCATTCATTTATTTATTATTTAATGAAAATGGAATTTTAAAGTATATCAAAGCTAAAAATGAAATTAAAAAGCTTGAACAGGAAATTAACAATGCAGAAATGAAATTGCATTTGCTTCAACTTGAAATTGATTCGCTGAAAACCAGCAAAGAAAAAATTGAAAAAGTTGCTCGTGAAAAATATCACATGTTAAAACCTAGCGAGAAAGTTTTAAAAGTAGAAGAATATTAAATTGACAAAGAAAATAGACATACCAAAAATTCCTCTTGCTGAAAGAATTAGACCCAAAAATCTTGATGAGTTTCAGGGACAAAGTCATATTGTTGGACCAGGCAAACCGCTTAGAATAATGATTGAGAATGATACATTAAGCTCAATAATTTTATGGGGTCCTCCAGGTACAGGAAAAACTACACTTGCTAAGATAATAGCAGAGAACACAAATTCTGATTTTTTTCAATTGAATGCTGTTTCATCTGGTGTGAAAGATTTACGAAATGTAATTGAAAAAGCAAAGGAAAATCTTAATTATAATAAAAGAACTATCTTGTTTATTGATGAAATACATCGTTACAACAAAGCACAACAGGATGCTCTTCTTTCATCAGTCGAAACTGGAGAAATTATTTTAATTGGAGCAACAACAGAAAATCCCTCTTTCGAAATTATATCTGCATTAAGATCTCGTGTTAGAATTTTTATTCTAAATGAACTTACAAAAAATGATTTGCAGAATATTTTGAATCGTGCACTTATCAAAGATGAATTTCTTAAATCACTTAAAATAAAAATTGAAGACCCTGATTATTTGATTTTCATTTCTGGTGGTGATGCAAGAATAATGCTGAATATTTTAGAAGCATCTGTAATTCAGGAAATAAACAATGATGAAATAATTATCACACAAAAAGTAATTCAAAATGTTTTACAAAAGAAAAATATTATCTATGATAAAAGTGGGGAAGAGCATTATAACTTAATTTCAGCATTCATAAAAAGTATTCGCGCCTCAGACCCAGATGCTGCAGTTTATTGGCTTGCACGTATGCTTGAAGGTGGCGAAGACCCATTATTTATTGCTCGCAGAATGGTTATTCTGGCTTCTGAAGATATTGGTAATGCAATGCCAAATGCACTTGTGCTTGCAGAAGCCACATTCAGTGCATGTGAAAAAATTGGTATGCCTGAAGCAAGAATTATTCTTGCTCAATGTGCTACTTATTTGGCTTCGGCTCCTAAAAGCAATGCATCTTACCTTGCTATTGATAATGCAATTCATGATGTAAATTCACTTCCTCAATATCCAGTCCCATTTCATTTAAGAAATGCACCTACAAATTTAATGAAAGAAGCTGGCTACGGTGTTGGTTATAAATATCCTCACAATTATGAAAATCATTTTGTGCAAGAAAATTATTTACCTGATGAAATAAAAAATAAACAATATTACTTTCCAACAGAAAACGGAATGGAAAAGACAATTAAAGAAAGATTGAAAAATTTCTGGAAGAATAGAAAAAAATATTAATTGGCAAGCATAAACATTTTTCCAGGTAGTTGTTTGATTAAACCTTTGAATTCAAGTGTAAGTAGATTAACTAAACAATCTGAAGTTGACATTGAAGTTAGAGCAGCAATTTCATCAATATGTTTGGCTTCAGGTCCCAGTACCTGTAATAGTTTTTCTTCGAATAATGTTAAATCTACAGTTGGTTTTGGAATATTTTTACCTATTTCAGGTTTTAATTTTAATTTGAGTTCAAGCAGTATATCTTCAGCATTTGTAATTAATTTTGCTTCGCCCCGTTGTATTAGCGTATTTGGACCTTCTGATTGCTTTACGTTAATGTTGCCAGGAATAGCAAAAACCTCACGATTTTGATCAATTGCATATGCCGCTGTTTGCATTGCACCTCCATTTAATTTTGTTTCAACAACAAGCGTCCCTAAACTTAATCCTGAAATAATTCTATTTCTTCTTGGAAAATTTTGAGCATCAGGTTTAGTCCCAAGCTCATATTCTGAAATTACTAAACCCTTCTCGGCAATTTCATAAAATAATTTATAATTCTCAGGTGGGTATATTACATCTAAACCAGAACCAATAACAGCAATAGTTCTTGAATTGCAGTTTAATGCGGTTCTATGTGCTATAGAATCTATTCCTCTTGCTAGACCACTGACAATTGTTATATTCTTTTCACATAAGTCTTTCACAATTTTTTCAGTTTGGATTTTACCGTAATTAGTAGGTTGTCTTGTGCCTACAACAGCTAATGAATATTTATCTTGTTCAGCAAAATTTCCTAATGCGTAAAGAATTAAAGGTGGATAATAAATTTTTTTTAGAATATCAGGATAATCATTATCCCAGTAAGTAATAATTTTTGCATTTAATTTAGAAAGCTTATTTAGTTCTTCTTCGACTTTAATTGATATTTCTTGCAATTGTGATTTTGCTTTTAGTAATCTCTGAGATAAATTTTTGTTTATTCCATCAACTTTAAGAAGAGAAATGAAGTCGGCTTCAAAAATGTTTTCAAAGGAATGAAAATGATTTAATAAAGAAAAAATTTTATAAGGTCCAATCCCCTCAATGTTTAGTAATGATTTTATAAAGACTAGCTTTTTGAAATAGTCTTCCACTTTTGACTATATATCATTGTTGATTTCAATATTATCTACAATTGCAACAATCATTGTATTTACTGGTGCATTTGAATGCCCAAGTATTTGTTGAATTGCATCGCCCTCTTGAGCAACAAGAACTGTATCACCAATTCCTGCATCA
>NZ_BAAJAO010000015.1:57500-73512 GCF_057554405.1 Rosettibacter sp. KY25
CGAGCCGAATGAGGCCGCAGTGAAAGGGCCCAAGCGACTGTTTAACAAAAACACATGTCTCTGCGAAGTCAATTAAGACGACGTATAGGGACTGACACCTGCCCGGTGCTGGAAGGTTAAGGGGAGGGGTTATCTGCCGCAAGGTGGAGAAGCTCTGAACCGAAGCCCCAGTAAACGGCGGCCGTAACTATAACGGTCCTAAGGTAGCGAAATTCCTTGTCGGGTAAGTTCCGACCTGCACGAATGGTGTAACGATTTGGGCACTGTCTCAACCACGGGCTCGGTGAAATTGTGGTACCGGTGAAGACGCCGGTTACCCGCATATGGACGGAAAGACCCCGTGCACCTTTACTGCACCCTAGCATTGGGTTCGGTTAAAGCATGTGTAGGATAGGTGGGAGACTGTGAAGCCGGGGCGCTAGCTTCGGTGGAGTCGACGGTGAAATACCACCCTTGTTTTAATTGGATTCTAACCTCTCCGCTTGAATCAGCGGAAGGGACAGTGTTAGGCGGGTAGTTTGACTGGGGCGGTCGCCTCCTAAATGGTAACGGAGGCTCCCAAAGGTTCCCTCAGCATGGTTGGTAATCATGCGTTGAGTGCAAAGGCATAAGGGAGCTTGACTGTGAGGCACACAGGCCGAGCAGATGCGAAAGCAGGGCTTAGTGATCCGGTGGTTCCGAGTGGAAGGGCCATCGCTCAAAGGATAAAAGGTACGCCGGGGATAACAGGCTGATCTTGCCCAAGAGTTCATATCGACGGCAAGGTTTGGCACCTCGATGTCGGTTCATCGCATCCTGGGGCTGAAGAAGGTCCCAAGGGTTTGGCTGTTCGCCAATTAAAGCGGTACGTGAACTGGGTTCAGAACGTCGTGAGACAGTTCGGTCCCTATCCTATGCGGGCGCAGGATACCTGAGAAGAGTCGCTTCTAGTACGAGAGGACCGAAGCGAACGTTCCTCTAGTGTACCAGTTGTCGCGCCAGCGGCAGCGCTGGGTAGCTATGAACGGATGTGATAAGCGCTGAAAGCATCTAAGTGCGAAGCACACTTCAAGATGAGGTATCCCTTTCTCCAACGCAAGGCGGAGAACTGAAGACTCCTCGGAGATTACGAGGTTGATAGGCTGCAGGTGTAAGTCCGGCAACGGATTGAGCCGAGCAGTACTAATAAGTCGTGAGACTTAGCCATAAAGTTTATCTCAAGATAGATGTTATATTGACTCGCTCTTTCAATCTTTCATAAGTTTGTTCTTAAAATTTTTCTGGTGGTTATAGCTACGGGGAAACACCTCTTCCCATTCCGAACAGAGAAGTTAAGCCCGTAAACGCCGATGGTACTGCGTGCGCAAGTGCGTGGGAGAGTAGGTAGCTGCCAGGATTAATAATTATTACCCCATTTCAAAAATTTGAAATGGGGTTTTTTATTTTGTATTAAAGCTTTATCTTTGCTTTACAACCGGAGGGCTTATGAAAAAATTTATTATTATTTTTTTATTTGCATCTACACAATTTGCTTTTGCAGAATTTTATGCAAAAAGACTTTCACCACCATATACTGTCTGGAATACTTATCAAGTGCTTAAGTACGAAGCCAAATTTGAATTGTATGGTCTCTTCTACGAAACCACACTTAATCTTAAAATCAAATTAGGTAACGAATATCGTTGGACTGGTTATAGCTATTATTGCCAGGTCCCTCCTTCTGGTAGTTATGAATTCGTATGGAATTTTTCTCTTCCAAAAAATTCTTTTATAAAAAAATTTTCTGTGTGGGATAATTCAAAGCAATCTTTTACCGATGCTGCTATTATTGATATTTCTACTGCTGAACTAAATTATAATCAAAATTCATCTCCAAAAGCATTACTAAGAGAATATATGAGAAGAGATTATTATGGGAATTATAATCAACAATACGATATGAGATTTTCTCCAGTGCAATGGAATGAAGCAGTTGAATTCATTATTAAATTTATTACCCCGTGTGAAATTAATTACAATAAGAGAATAATTGAAAATTTAGTTGCTCAATTTTATTCTAATTATAATAATGAATGTCTTGTTAATGCATCAGCAAAATTATTTGTAGTTGATTATAACAATCCTTCAGCAAAACCTCTTAATTTCTTAAGTGCACCAATAAACTGGATTAAGCAGGGAAACTTCTGGGTTAAGGATACATCTTATGTTTCTCCGTTTAAAATCTATTTTCCTGAAGAATCTAATACTGGAAAATTTTTACGAACTCATTTCGATGATTATACTTTTTATCAACTATCTACAAAACCTTTTATAAGTGATGAACTCCGCAAATCAAGAAAAATTGTAATTGCTTTCGACATTGTAGGCAATTACTTCGGTAGTATGGGAAGAAATAATTTTTTAGATATGCTTTATGAAGTGTTATTAATTTCTACTACTCAAAAAGATTCATTGATTTTTATAATCAGTGATTTTAATACTTCATGGTTAAGCAAAGATTTTGAAGGAAGAACAGAAAGCCTAATAAAAGAAAAATTAAATACTGTAAAACAAGTTATTCCTAAATTGAATACACTCCCTTACATGCTGAAAGAAATTACTCGTTTTCTTAATGAAAAAAATGTAGATGCAGAAGTATGGTTGATTTCAGACGATTACCAAACTGCTGTGAGAGCAGAGACAGTAATGGAATTGTTGAACGAATCTTACTTCAGAGCAAAAAATAATATTGTGTTTAATATTCTCGATGCTTCAAATGCTTATTCTGGTTATTATATTCAAAATAAATACTATCGTGGCAATGAATATCTTTACGAAAATTTAACTCGTTTATCGAAAGGTAATTTTAACAAATTGTATAATGTTTACTATGGATATTATATTGACGAGGCTCTTGATTGTTTTGCACCAAAAATAAGCACAGTTGAAATCGACCCTATGCCTGTTAATGGATTTACTCATTCAAGAGTAAATCTTAATAGAGGGAAAAGTAATTTTAATATTACAGCAAGATTTGGACAAATTGGTGTATGTGATGGGACATTGCCGATTACTGTTAATTATTTTGGAAAATATCTTGGCGAGGATTATTTCAATTCTATTTTGTTGAATGAAGATGAATCATCTGTGCCAGATAATATGATTCAAAATATCTCTCTTTATTGGTATGGAAATTATATTATTAACGAATTGTTTTTACAACCTCAAAGTTACACAACAATAAAGTATATAGAAGAACTTTCAGTAAAAAAAGAATTATTAACTCCATACAGTGCATTTGTAATCCCAGGCCCATCAAATTATATTGGATTTAGTAGAATTTATGCAAAGGATTCTGTTGTAAATGTAGAGATTAGTGATTCAATTAATGAAAAAATTCTACCGAAAGAATTAAACATTTCTTGTTATCCAAATCCATTTAATCCATCAACTAACATAACTATAAAATTACCATATGAATTTATGAATAAAAACAAGAAGCTTGAGATTTATGATATACTCGGTCAAAAAATAAAAAGTTATGATTTGAGTAATTATTCATATTCTTCAGAAATTAATGTCATTTGGGATGGATTGAACGATGCATATACAGAGGTCTCTTCCGGAACTTATATAGCTGTATTTAAGACAGACAAATTAATTAAATCAATAAAATTATTATTGGTTCGTTAATAAAAGTTTAGAGGAAGAAAATGAAAAAAATAATTTTATTCTTTTTAGTTATCACATTTACATTAACTCATGCAACAGAATTTTCAGTGTATGAAGCCAATTATCCAAATGTAAAAGATTATAATGTGAATATTGATGATGTAATGCTGATAATTCGACCTGCTGGAGTTTATGTTGAAATTAATTTATATATGACTGTTTCTTATGATTTCCAAAGCTGGTTTTTTAAGAATTACAACGAACTTGAATTTAAATGGCAATTTAATCTTCCTCAAGATGCAATTGTTCATGAATTTTGTTATTGGGAAGGTGATTCAATCATTTATGCTAAAATGTTAGACAAATGGACTGCAGAATTATTATTTAGCAATGTAAGTACACCTGTTCGTAATCCTGCTTTGTTGGTTCAATCAACACCAAATAATGATGGACAGGTGATTCATGAATTAAGATTATTCCCGATTAAAAGAAATGAAAAAAGAAAATTTAAAATTCAGTATTTGCTTCCGGGCAGACCAACAGGAGAGAATTTAAGAATATGGCTGCCTATGACACAGTTGATTTCAAAAAATACACCGCCGCCGGAAAAGTTAAAAATTCTTTATGAATATGGAAACGAGCCTTATGAACCAAAACTGATTGGTACGGAAATTTTATCCTCTAAAAATCGAGGTGATATTTTTGCCTGGGAATTAGAAATTCCAGTAAGTGAAAATCAATTTGTAGAAATGGAATTGCCTTCTCCAATCAAAAAAGATGTTTTCTTTTCTACATTTACAAAAAATGGAGAACATTTTTATCACCTTGCAGTAAAGCCGCCACAAATTCAAAAAATTTCTAAGCCAAGAAAAGTATTATTTGTTATTGATTTTAACCGCTTTAACACAAATAATCTTGATGGCGATTTTCTGCTTTCATACTTAAAAGAATCTTTGCTTCAGGCTTTTGCAGAATCAGATTCGATAAATGTTTTAATAGCTTATGATGAATATATTATGGGAAGCAACAAGTGGGTGGGCTGCACTAAAGAAGGAATTGACAACTTATTTCAAAAAATTATGATGCGTTCATTTCCAAGTTATAATAATTTGCTCCCTTTAATTTCAAAAGCAGCGGAGTTTATAAATTCTCAAAGCGGTGATTCGGAAGTTTTATTTATCACTAATATTAATACAATTAATTTGTATGGAGAAAGCAAAGAACAACTTGCATACGAAATTATTGATAAATTTAAGAAAGGGACCAAAATTCATTTCTTTGATTTAGATAACAAAAGTTACTTAATCTGGAATAATGGTTACTATGAAACACCGATGCAAACATTTTACGGAATTATTACCTATTCAACATCAGGGAATTTATTTTTCTTGAGATATAATTCATTAAAAGAAATGTTGTTTGCTTTTCTTTATGAAGAAATCAGCCATTTTGAAAGTGTTGAAGTTCAAATGCGATATCAAGAAGGATATGCACACAGTAAACACTTTATTGCACTTCATGAAGGTTACTATCCTATCAATACTCCTATTATGCAGATTGGGAAATATTCCGGAACTTTTCCTGTTAATATTACAGTTTTTGGAAAATACAAAACTACAAGTGAAAAATATTCAATCACTTTAACAGAAAATGATGTTGACCATGGGAGCGAATTAGTTGCAACAACATGGTATGGCAAACACATTCAATCATTATTGAAGCTGCCTTATGATCCAATTACTGTTTCTAACATAATTGATTTGAGTATCGAACAAAACATATTGACACCATACACAGGTTTTCTTGTATTTAACATAGAACCAGGACAGGGGACGAATACTTCATCAAATACTTCACAAGGACCAGGTGCAAGTGATGGTAAAGATGGATTCAGCACAGATGTAAATGAGAATTCAAGTACAGATTCCTTGAACTTTGCTGTGAATGTTTTTCCAAATCCTTTTAATCCATCTACTACAATTAATTTCAAATTACCTTCAAGTGGAAAAGTATTAATCAGAATATATAATATTTTAGGAGAAATGGTTGATGAACTTATCAATAGAGAACTGAATGCCGGCAATCACTCAATCGTATTTAATGGTTCGAATCTTTCATCAGGAGTTTATATTCTTATAATATCTTTTGAAGGAGGAGGTAAAAATTATTTTGCTAAACAAAAATTGTTATTAATGAAATAAATATTTTTTTAAGATTAATTTTGGAAGTAAGTTTGTAAATACTTATTAAAGAATATTTCTCAATTAAGAAGAACTATTGGAGAAATTTTTTACTTAACAAAAAAATTGAGGAATAAATATGAAACAAAAAATTGCTCTAATTGGATTTGGAACAGTAGCACAAGGTTTGTGTGAAATATTAATCAATAAGAAAAAAGAATTGAAAAAGAATTACAATTATGAATATGAAGTTGTAGCAATAAATGATATTAAATATGGAACGGTATATAATCCTAAGGGACTGAATCTTAAAAAAGTTTTGGAAGATGTTCGAACAAATAATAAATTCACAAAGAATTTGATTGATTGGGATGCAATCAAAACAATCAAAAAATCGAATGCAAATGTAATTTGTGAATTGGCTTATACAAATTTGAAAGACGGGCAGCCTGCAATAAATCATTGTAAAACTGCACTTGAATTGCGCAAACATGTTGTAACAAGCAATAAAGGTCCTGCTGTGTATGCTTATAAGAAATTATCAGCTCTTGCAAAGAAAAATGGTGTCAAATTTATGATTGAAGGAACTGTGATGAGTGGAACCCCAGTACTAAATTTAGTTCGAGGACCATTAGCAGGTAATAAAATTTTTTCTGCAAAAGGAATTTTAAATGGCACAACAAATTTTATTTTAACAAAAATGGAAGAAGGAATGAATTATGATGATGCATTGAAAAAAGCACAAGAATTAGGATATGCAGAAGCAGACCCAACAAATGATGTTGAAGGTTTTGATGCACGTGCAAAAGTTACAATCTTAGCAAAAGTATTGATGGGTGCCAATTTGCATTTTAATGATGTTGAATGTCAAGGAATTACAAGAATTACGTTATCTGATATTGAAGAAGCAAAAAAACAAAATTCTCGATGGAAATTAATTGCTTCGGTAGAATTAAAGGAGAATAAAATTATTGCTTCAGTAAAACCAGAATTAATTCCATTAACTCATCCTCTTGCAGGAGTTATGGGCTCTACAAATGCAATTACATTTACAACCGATTTGCTTGGTGATGTTACAATTATAGGAAAAGGAGCAGGCAAAATTGAAACTGGTTTTGCAATATTAAGCGACCTGCTCGCAATTAAAAATTCAAAAAAATAGTTTTAATGTTTGATAATTTATAACAAACAAACATTGAAAGTCTATTTAATCAATTTTTAGCATTAAATTTCTGAAGAACTTCGAGCATGTATTTATGAATTTGAGGATTGCTTGCTAAAAATTGTTTGTCAAAAATATTAGCTTTTTTTCCATAAAAATCTGTAACAATTCCTCCTGCTTCTTCAACAATAAGCATAGCTGCACATACATCCCATGGATTTAAAAAAACTTCCCAAAAGCCATCAAATACACCTTCAGCCACATAACACATATCAATTGCTGCTGAACCAAGTCGTCTTACTGCTCTGCTGCATTTCAAAAATTCGACAAATCTTTCAATAGCATAATCAGGATTTTCTTTTATGTTATACGGAAATCCAGTAACAAGAACACTTTTTTCTAAATCGTCATTATCATTGACATGTAGTTTTCTGTTATCACAATATGAGCCGCTTCCTAACTCTGCTGAATAAAGTACATCACGCATAATATCATAAACAACACCGCATATTGTTTCATTATTTTTTTGAACTCCTATAGAAACTGCGAATATAGGCAATCCATGTGCAAAATTAGTTGTTCCATCAAGAGGGTCGATTACCCAGACATATTCAGAAGAATATTTTTGTGTTCCACTTTCTTCAGCAATAATTGAATGAGTGGGATATTCTTTTCTAATAAAATCAATAATTAATTGTTCGGATTTTTTATCAATCTCAGTTACAAGATTAGATAGATTGGTTTTGTATTCAATTAAAAAATTTTTTCTAAAACCTTCTCTAATTACATCTCCTGCTTCTTTAGCAATATCAATTACTTTGTTAATCATTTAGTTCTCCAAAAATTTTAAAATTGACATGCAATTTTAAATATTATTTTTTGTTTGACATAATTTGTAACAGCTATTTTTATCAATGAATTAATCCAAGTTTAATTTGATAAATTTTGTTGTCGTAGCACAATAGAATATACTTTTGTTTACCTTGTTAGCACATTAATATTTTGGTATATTTTGAATTGAAAAACAAATTTGATAGAAGGTTAATTAATGGAAGAAAAATTATTAACTCAGGAAACAGAATATTCCATGATTGAAGATATCCCCCGAATTTTGCCTGTATTGCCATTAAGAGATAATGTTATTTTTCCTTACATGATATTTCCAATTCTTGTAGGAAGGGAACAATCGATTCGAGCAGCAAATTATGCACTTGATAATTCTAAATATATTTTTCTTGCTGCTCAAAAGCGTTCAAATATTGATGAACCAACACCTGATGACATTTATCCAGAAGGAACAATAGCCAAAATTATTCAAATATTGAAACTGCCCAATGGTTTATTGAAAATACTAATTGATGGAATTATTCAAGGACGAATAAAAAGATTTACAGAGCGAACAAATTTTTTTGAAGCAGAAATTGAGGTTATTCCTCCAAAAGAAGAAGACCCTCGTGAAATGAAAGCTCTTCTTCGTCAGATGAGCAATCTTTTTAAAGAATATGTTAAAATTAACAAAGCAATTCCACCCGAAGCTTTAACAGCTTATGAAAATATTGAAGAACCTGACAGAAAACTTTTTTATGTGGCTGCAAACATCAATCAATCAATTGAAGTTAAGCAAAAAATACTTCAGAAATTTTCTATCAAAGAACAACTTTATGAAGTAATAAGAATACTTAATTCAGAAATCGAGATATTGAAGATTGAAAAAGAAATTGAAGACAAAGTTCAGGAAAATATTGCAAAGACTCAGAGAAAATTTATCATTCAGGAACAGATTAGAATTTTACAGGAAGAACTTGGAGATGAAGAAGAAACTTCTCCTGAATTTGTAAAATTAAAAGAGCAAATTCAAAAAGCTAAAATGCCTCCTCAAGTTCATGAAAAAGCAATGGAGGAATTAAATAAGCTTAAAAAAACTCCACCAAGTTCACCAGAGGCAACAGTAATAAGAAATTATCTTGATTGGTTAATTGATGTTCCATGGTATAAAAAAACAAAAGATAATCTTGATATAAAAAATGTTAGAAAAATTCTTGATGAAGACCACTATGGACTCGACAAACCAAAAGAAAGAATTGTTGAGCATATTGCAGTTTTAAATCTTGTAAAAAGTATGCGTGGACAAATTTTATGTTTTGTTGGACCTCCCGGAGTAGGTAAAACATCTCTGGGGAAATCAATTGCAAGAGCACTTGGAAGAAATTTTGTCAGAATTTCTTTAGGCGGTGTTAGAGATGAAGCAGAAATTCGTGGCCACAGAAGAACTTATATTGGTTCGATGCCGGGTAAAATTATTCAGTCAATGAAAAGAGCAAAAACAATAAATCCAGTAATGTTGCTTGATGAAATTGATAAGATGAGCATGGATTTTCGCGGCGACCCATCTTCTGCAATGCTTGAAGTTCTTGACCCTGAACAAAATCATACTTTTAATGACCACTATCTTGATGTTGATTATGATTTATCTCAGGTTATGTTTATTACAACAGCAAATGTCAGATACAATATTCCTTTGCCGCTTCAGGATAGAATGGAAATTATTGAACTCCCAGGTTATCTGGAATTTGAAAAAGTAGAAATTGCAAAAAGACATATAATACCAAAGCAATTAAAAGCTCACGGACTTGATAAATTTAATATTGATTTTAAAGAAGAAGCAATATTGAAAATAATTACTGAATATACTCGTGAAGCTGGAGTAAGAAATCTTGAGAGAGAAATTGCATCGGTTTTAAGAAAAACAGCTAAAGAAATTGTTTTAGCTCAATCCGAAAACGGAAAGAAAAAAATCAAAAAAAATTTTGTTATTGATGAAGAAGTAATTGAAAAATTTCTTGGGGTTCCAAGATACAGAACTAAAAAAGCAAATAAAGAATTGAGAGTAGGAAGTGTTACTGGTTTGGCATGGACAAGTGTTGGCGGAGAAATTTTGCAGGTTGATGCTACAGTTATGCCAGGCTCAGAGAAATTAACAATTACTGGTCAGATTGGTGATGTTATGCGTGAATCTGCTATGGCAGCATTGAGTTATCTTCGTTCGAATGCAAAAGAATTTGGTTTGCCTCAAAACTTCAATAAAGGAAAAGAAATTCATATACATCTGCCTGAAGGAGCTATACCAAAAGATGGACCTTCTGCAGGCATCACTATGGCAATGGCTTTATATTCTGCATTCAGCGGTAAACCAGCAAGAAATGATGTAGCAATGACCGGTGAAATCACATTACGTGGAAATGTTTTGCCAATTGGAGGTTTGAATGAAAAACTTTTAGCTGCGCGAAGGAATGAAATTTCCATTGTGCTAATTCCAAAAGATAATGAGAAAGATTTGAGTGAAATTAAACCAGAAGTAAAAGAAGGATTGAAAATTATTCCTATCTCAACAATCAAAGAAGCATTACCTTATGTTTTTGAACTTGATAATAAAAAGAAAAAGAAAACAAAAAAGACTCGGAAAAAATTATAATGGCAGAATCTATTATTATAAATAAAAATTTATCTGAAGAAGAAATTTATAATAACTTAATTCCTCAAATTGATTATTTAATATCTGAAAGCGATGAAATAATTTCTGCTCTATCAAATTTTACTGCAGCATTAAAAGAAGCATTTGATAAAATAAGCTGGGTAGGTTTTTATTTGTTGAAGGGAAATAAATTAATTTTAGGACCATTTCAAGGGAAAGTTGCATGTACTGAAATTGAATTGGGAAAAGGAGTTTGTGGAACTGCAGCAGAAAAAAAAGAAACAATTATTGTTGAGGATGTAAATAAATTTCCGGGACATATATTTTGTGATGCTGATTCAAAATCTGAAATTGTAATTCCATTAAAAGATAATAACAAAATTTATGGCGTGCTTGATTTAGATAGCTATACTTATTCCGCTTTTAGTGAAATTGACAAAAAGTATTTAGAAAAACTTTGTAATTTATTATTGAAAAAAATTGATACTGATAAAATCCAAAAATTAATTATTTGAAAAGCTATGAATTACCTTGTAACAGCTCGTAAATGGAGACCGCAAAAGTTTGAAGAAGTAGTTGGACAAGAACATATAACAACTACACTTAAGAATGCAATAATAAATAACAGAATTGCACATGCATATTTGTTTGCAGGACCTCGCGGAGTGGGAAAGACAACTACTGCAAGAATTTTAGCAAAAGTGTTGAATTGTCTTAATCCTCAAAATGGTGAACCCTGCAATGAATGCGAAATGTGCAAGGCTTTTCAAAATTCTCAAACTCTTGATATAATTGAGATTGATGGTGCATCAAACAGAAGAATTGAAGAAATAAGAACATTAAGAGAATCTGTAAAATATGCTCCTACAAAAGGGAAATACAAAATTTATATTATCGATGAAGTTCACATGCTTACTACAGAATCTTTCAATGCACTGTTGAAAACACTTGAAGAACCTCCAGAGCATACACTTTTTATCTTTGCTACAACAGATGTTCATAAAGTCCCTTTGACCATAATATCAAGATGCCAGAGATTTGATTTTAGAAGAATCGAGTTAAACACAATAAAAAATCTTCTTAAAAATATTGCTCAAGCCGAAGGCATTGAAATCGATGATACCGCATTGACTATTATTGCAAAGAAAGCTGATGGTGCTTTGAGAGATGCTCAAAGTTTTTTTGATCAGGCAATATCTTTCAGCGGCAACAAAGTTGATTCGGCTATTCTTGCTAAAATGTTTAATCTAATAGACGAGGAAATTTATTTTGATATTTCCGATGCTATTATATCAAAAAATTTCAAACATGCTTTTGATGTCACACAAAAAATTTATGATAACGGCTGGAACTATATTGATTTTCTGAATGGACTTAATGAACACTTTAGAAATATTTTAACTGTAGTCATTAGAAAAGATACACAGTTAGTAGAAAGTGCAGAAATTTATAAAGAAAAATATCTTTCTTATGCAGATAAATTTTCTGAAAGCGATTTGCTTAGGATTCTGACATTTATAAATAAAACTCAATATGAAATAAAATCTTCTTCTAATCCTAAACTGAAAATTGAAATTGCTCTATGCCAATTAATTGGTTTAGAAAAATCTGCATTGATTTCAGAATTAATTTCAAAAATTGGAAATGATAGCTCTTCGGGATTAAAAGAAAAAAATATTTCGTATGCCAGTAGTTCTCAATCATTCAAAAAAGATATTTCGAATGTAAGACCTGTTACAAAAGAAGAAATTAAAATTCCAGAAGTAAAATCTTTCATTCCCCCAACAGCAAAAGATTCTGATGATTTCAATAAGATTATAGCAAAATGGCAGGAATTTGTTGAACAGGTTAAAAATGAAAAATTATTTTTTGGTTCAGTTCTGTTAAATACAAACCCAATTGATTTTGTTAATAATAAATTAAAAGTAGAAGTTGAAAAGCCAGAAGATTGGGATATGATTTGCGACAATAAAAACTATCTCGATAAAAAAACAAAAGAAATTTTTGGCAAAAAAATAGAATTTGATTTTGCAGACAAAAATTTATCACAAATGAAATCAACTGCGGACCAATCAATCGAAGAAGAAAATCCACTTGTCAAAGCAGTAATTACAAAACTTGGTGGTAAAGAAATAAAAAAATAGTTTTTTAATGAACTCAATTCTTTTTCGAGAATTTATTTTTCATTGTCTGTTATTTTACTTTTTAACCTCATCAGTTTTCCCACAATCAAATCATGAAAACAATAATGATACTTTAACAACACTTTGGTTACTTGAAAGTCCTTTCAATGTTGGAGGATTCTATACAACATTTCTTACTGATAAACCAGCGGTTATTAATTCATCTTATGGTAAGGCTTTATATTTTGATGGAGTAGATGATGGGTTGTTAATTAATTTTAATCCTATTGCCGGTTATTCAAGTTTTACAATCGAAGTTATCTTTAAACCTGATTCTTCAAAAAATTCTGATAATTATGAACAAAGATTTTTACATATCAAAAACGAAGATGACAGCAAAAGAATTCTAATAGAATTAAGATTACTTAAAAACAAAAGGTGGTCGCTCGATACATTTATTAAATCGGATACTTCTCGATGCACACTGTTAGATACAACAATAACTCATCCAATAGGAGACTGGTATCACGTAGCATTAAGTTATAGCAATGGAATAATGAAACATTATGTCAATGGGAAAGAAGAATTATCTAGCAAAGTAGATTTTTATGGGATAAAGGATGGAACCACATCAGTTGGAGTCAGGCAGAATTTAAAATCATGGTTTTGTGGAACAATTAAAGCAATTAAATTCACAAACAAAGCATTGCCGCCAGATAAATTTTATTTTTGCAGATGACGTAGTTCCATAGATTAATGTTGTTTATAACCCACAAAATCATTCTTCTTTATTATAAAATCAATTCATTTATAATATTTTTTCGCAAATCCTCGTTTTGATTAAGTGAAAAAATATTCTTTGATTCATCGAAAAGTTTCAAAATAGTTAAAACGTTTAACTATTTTAACCAATTTTTACTCATTTATATTTTAGTTCTGCCGGGTAAAATATCATAAATTTTGATAAAAATTGCTGATTATGGTTTAAAAATGCATAATAATTACTTGCCTTTTTTAAACTATTAATAGTGTAAAAAAATTTGTTAAGAGTTCTTGACAATAAAAAGTTAATAATCTAATTTTAGGTAAAACGTTTAACTAAATATGCAAGTAACTATAAAAGATGTAGCTAAAAAAGCCGGCGTTTCGATTGCTACTGTTTCTTTAGTACTTCATAATAATAAAAGAATCTCGAATGTAACACGCAATAAAGTACTGAAAGCAATTAAAGAATTAAACTATCACCCATCACGTTCCGCCAAAGGTTTAGTTACTAAAACAACAGGCAATATTGGTTTTGTTTT
Source organism: Rosettibacter sp. KY25 (assembly GCF_057554405.1). Lineage (NCBI taxonomy): Bacteria > Pseudomonadati > Ignavibacteriota > Ignavibacteria > Ignavibacteriales > Melioribacteraceae > Rosettibacter > Rosettibacter sp. KY25. Next base: position 71,372 of record NZ_BAAJAO010000015.1, read on the forward strand.
AACCGAAGACCATTTCTTGAGAACCGAACCATTCTATACAAAAATATTTTTAGGGACAGAATTTGTAACAAGAGGTAATGATTATTATGTTCTTTTAGCAACAATTAAAAGAGACTTCGAAGAACACGACCACTTGCCAAGATTTATACTTGAAAAAAATGTCGATGGAATTATTATTGCCGGTAAAGTTCCATCTCTATTTTTATCGCAACTCTCCAAATACAAAATACCATTAGTTTTTGTTGATTTTTATCCGCCTCACGGAGATTATAATGTTGTGCTCATTGATAATATTAAGGGTGGTTATTTAGCAACAAAACATCTGATTGAGCTTGGACATAAAAATATTGCATTTGTTGGTGGCGATATTACTCATCCAAGCATTACAGACAGATTAATTGGATACAAACAGGCTTTAGAATCTTCTAATATTCCTATTAACCAAAATTTTATAATAACTGACGAAGATTATCCTGCTCGCTCAAATGGTTATAATGCAGCAAAAAGATTATTAACTAATTACAAAAACATCACAGCAATATTTGCATGTAACGATGCAATGGCATTGGGCATAATGCAATATTGTTCTGAAAATGATATTAAAATTCCTGATGATATTTCTATTGTTGGTTTTGATGATGTTGAATCTGATATCTCAATAACACCACAGTTGACTACTATTAGAGTTCCCAAAACAGAGCTTGGAATTGAAGCAATGAATTTGATGGTAAACCTTCTTAAAGAAAAAGAAAACTTGCAAACAAAAAAAATTCTTGTGCCTGTTGAACTTATTGTAAGAAATTCTACAAAGAAAATTACTTATTAATTATGCAAGCATTAATCTTTATAGAACCAAATAAATTTGAAATCGCAGAAAAAGAATTAAGAAAACCTGCAAGTGATGAATTAATTATTAAAATTAATTCATGTGGAGTGTGTGGAACAGATTTTCACATTTTTAGAGGCGAAGCATTTGCAAAAAATAATACAATATTAGGTCATGAATTTAGTGGAACAATTGTCGATAGAAACAATCACTATGAATATGAAAATGGTGATTCTGTTGTTGTTGATCCCAACATATTTTGTGGTAAATGTTATTACTGTCGATCTGGCAAAGTTAATTTTTGTGAAAACCATAAAGCTTTAGGAGTTACGTTAGATGGTGGATTCGCTGAATATGCAATTGTGCCTGAATCACAAGTTTATAAAATACCATCAAATATCCCGCTTGATATTGCTTCTTTTGCTGAACCATTATCCTGTTGTTTGAGAGGTATCGATAGAAGCGAAATTAAAACTGGAGAATCAGTTATAATTCTTGGAGGAGGACCGATAGGCTTATTGATGCTGCAACTCGTTAAACTAAGAGGTGCAAGCAAAGTAATTCTTATTGAACCAAATGAATTCAGAAGACAATTAGCTTATAAACTTGGAGCAGATTATACTTTTGAACCTGACGAACAAAATCTTAAGAGTAATATTTTTGATTTAACTAATGGTGGTGCTGATTGCGTCATAGAATGTGTTGGCAATTCACAAGTTGTATCAAATTCTTTAGAACTTGTAAAGCGCGGAGGTAAAATTATTCTCTTTGGTGTTCATTCATTGAACTCAAAAGTAAATATTGATTTGAATAAATTTTTCCTTTATGAACTAACAATAAAATCTTCATTTTTGAATCCATTTACATTCTCCCGCTCAATTGAATTACTCATAAATAAAAAGATTATCGTTGATTCTTTCCCAATTCAAAAAGTTAATCTGGAATCATTGCTCAAAATTTTTTATACAAAAACTTCTGCGGACGTATTAAAATATCAATTTCATAATTAAACATTGGAGGTCCAATGAGTAAGCTGATACTTAATATTAGATGGATTTTTTTATTAACCACATTATATCTGATGAGTTTTGATTTTTCAATAGCTCAATCAGGTATAAATCTCATAGGCAGCTTCGAACAAGAATTACCCTCATACTGGAAGAAGGGGAAAGAGCCAGCAGGAAGTAAGTTAGTTTGGGCAAGTGACCAGTATAGGTCAATGGGCAGGAGTTTGAAGATAGAGAAGACAGGTAAGGGAGAAGAAGCCTATTGGGAAAGTGAGAACATGTGCGACTTATGGTCACCTACACACAGC